>NZ_AP024480.1:300000-600000 GCF_017347585.1 Caldicellulosiruptor diazotrophicus | reverse complement strand
TCACCAAAATACTTTGATGCCCACACAACACCAATACCATCTGGTACGTTTAAGTCACTCGAATTTAAAATTTTTTTAAATTTCTCATCCCTTTGAGACAGCATTATCATCTCTACATTGGGCGTAAATACTACTTTGGGTGAAGATGCAGATAAAAAGTCAATACATTTTTTCTTTGCCTTGTCAAAATTGATACAATCAATCCTTACACCCAAAACATTGATGCTCTTTCTTTTCTTGATTGAGGTTAAGGCTTCTTTTAAAATCTCAAATGATTTTTCCGCCTTTTGAATCATATTGTTTGTTGTTTGTTCAATTTTCTTTTGAATTTTTGACTCATTAAGCATATACTGGATATTTAAAAGAACATTGTTAATATCAAAACTGTCAACATAACCAGCTGGTTTTAGCCCATACATTTTAAGAAAACTGTCAATTTTGGGGTCATAAGATATTCCAATAAACCTTTTGTTCATTTTAGCCGCAAATATTAGACTGTGAAGACGCATACCAACTATTAAGTCGAAATATCTAAAAATACCTAAAAGTTCATGAGGTTGAAAATTCTCAGAGAGAATACATGGTTTATTCTTCATTTTTGAGACAATCTCGTTTATCTTTATTATGTCCCACTTACCCTGAAAAGGAATAAAAACCACATTATATCCTTCATCTTCTATAAGAATGTCAGCAATTTGAGCAATTTTGACAGTCATGTCCTTTTCTTTTTTCCATTTCCTTACTACTATTCCTATTGTCTTTCTACTCAAATCGATATTATAAGTTTGAAATAATTTTTCAACTCTTTTTTCACAGCAAGGACTTAGCAAAAATGCAGGATCTGCTGAGAGGTCTATTTTGTTTTTAAGTTTCAGTCTGTGTAAAAGGTCAAAAGAATCATAGTCTCTTACTGTAATATAATCAGCAAGTTTGATTATATGTTTGAAAACCAAGACATTATACCACTTCTTTATTGGTCCTATCCCCTGAGAAAAAATAAAAACCTTTTTGCCAAATAGTTTTGCAATAAAAATTTGAAAGAGGTAATAATAAAGACTTCTATTGCTTGTCTCATTTTGAAAAAGACTTCCTCCACCAGAAATAAAAATATCACATCTTTTTATTGCTTTTACAACTTTCCAAATCTTTTTTCTATTTACAGAGTCTATTTTGTAAATCTTGCTTGTAAGCTGCGGTCTTGATGAAAGAACAACAATATTTATGTCTTCATTTTCTTGTCTTTCATATTCTCTCAGCCTATCTATCAAAACCCTTAGTATGGCTTCATCACCAGTATTTAATTGTCCATAATATCCTGATATTACAATATTTTTCATTCTTTTTCTCACCCAAAATTATTATTTTTGAATAAACTTAAGTTTTGTTGCAGAAAATAAACCTTGAAAGTTGCAAAATTTAAATCAAAATGGAGGTATTAAAGATGCCAGATAGAATCACATGTAATGTTTCCGACTGCATGTATTGGGATAATAAAAGATGCACAGCACCATCAATTGAAGTCTCTGTAGATGGTGGCGGTTCTTCTGCTCAAGGAACAAAGGAGAAAACAAACTGCCACACATACCAACTCAGAAGATAATACCTATCTTTTTACTTCACTTCCATAAGGACAGACCCTCATGCATATGCCACACACCTGACCACGCCCTATGAATTTAAACTTTTCTTTCATGTAACTGCTACATGCATGGGGGTCTATCATCTCGTTTCTATCAATACCTAAATGCCATATTCTTCCATAAATTGCTTGTGCAGGACAGCTCACAACACAAAGATTACAATCTCCACATTTAGGTTCAATAATATTATTTTTTATCCCATTTTCTGGTTCATATGTTGTTAAAATTGTTCCAAGTCGCACGCGCGGACCAAATTTTTCATGAACAAAAAGATTACTTTTCCCGATAAAACCCATACTAGACAGTACAGCACCTATTTTGTGTGAAAGTACCCCAGAAAATCCATTGTCCTTACCATGGACGCTCTGTGATGCAGCAATACTATAAGCATAATACCCTTTTGATTCTAAAAACAATACACCTTTTAAGGTTAGAAGGTCAATGAGGTTATTTACAGCTCTGTAATGATGATAGTATGTAAACGTTGGTGAGTCTACAATCTCGTTTACGATGGCATCTGAAAGCTTTATAACCACTGTTATACATGTTCTAAATATTTTTAGTTCTTCCGGAAGATATAAACTTATAGAAGAAAATCCTACATCACTCGCACCCTCAAAAATTAACATCTTTTTGAGTTCTTCTAAGAGCATTTTTCAATCATCTCTCTTTGGCTAGAACTAAAATACAAAATTCAAGACTTCTTCAATATTTGACATTCCAAAAACTTCGATTGTACCATCAATTTGGATTGTCTCCATATTTCTTTTTGGGATGATAGCCCTTTTAAACCCAAGCTTTTTGGCTTCGCTCAATCTCTTTTCTATATTTGACACAGCTCTAATTTCGCCTGTCAAACCCACTTCACCTATTAATACAGTATCTCCAATGGGAACTCCTTTATAACTTGAAGCTATAGCACATACAATAGCAAGGTCTGCTGCAGGCTCTGAAACCTTAAATCCACCTGCTACATTTACATATATATCTTGAGTATTTAATGCAAATCCCATTTTTTTTTCAAGCACAGCACAGAGCATCACACATCTGTTGTAATCAATTCCGGTTACCGTCCTTCTTGGTGTACCAAAAGATGTTGGAGTGCTAAGTGCCTGTATCTCTAAAAGAATAGACCTTGTTCCTTCTATTGCAGAGTAAATAGCAACACCCTCTACATTGTAGCTACTTTCCAAGAAAATGCTTGAAGGATTTTTTACCTCAACCAGTCCACTGTCTGTCATCTCAAAAATTCCTAACTGATTTGTAGGTCCAAATCTATTTTTGTAAGCTCTGATTACTCTGTAGGTGTTAAACCTCTCTCCTTCAAAATACAAAACACAGTCAACCATGTGTTCTAAAACCCTTGGTCCTGCAATAAGACCATCTTTTGTAACATGCCCAACAATAACTGTTGTCACATTATAAGTCTTTGCGATTTTTAAAAGCTGCATTGTTACGTCTCTGACCTGGGTTACACTTCCAGGTGCTGATTGGTTTTCAGGTACATACATAGTTTGTATGGAATCAATTATAACAAACTCTGGTTTTGTTTCTAAGATAACATTTCTTACTAAATCAAAATTGGTTTCACACACAACATCAAAGTTTCCATCTATGTTGAGTCTTTGTGCTCGAAGCTTTAGTTGGTTTGCCCCTTCCTCTCCTGATACATACAATACTTTAATTTTTTTACTTAATATATTTGCAACCTGTAAAAGCAGGGTTGATTTTCCAATCCCCGGCTCACCACCAAGTAAAATAAGCTCTCCCTTCACAAATCCCCCACCAAGGACAGTATCCAGCTCTTCTAATCCAGACAAAAATCTTTCTTCATTTGTACTGACATTAGAAAGCTTTAGTGTTGCTAAAGTCTCAGTCGAAATTGAGAAAGTTTCTTTTTTGTTTTGGTCTATTCTTTCAAGTACAAAGCTGTCCCAGCTTGAACAGTTTGGACATCTTCCAAGCCATTTTGAGGTTTTAAAGCCACACTCCTGACAAATATAAATGCTCTTTGTTTTCATTTTACTTTCTCCTCAGAATCATTTTAAATCTATACGATATATTTTTATCATATTTTCACCCTTTTATAAAGAGTTATGATATAATCTAATCGAAGGTTATTTAAGTTGAGGAGGTCTGTCTTTCAAAAATGAAAGTTTTGCACCTTATAAGCGGTGGTGATACAGGAGGAGCAAAAACACATATAATAAACCTGTGTTCAAAGCTAAAAGATCTTGTTAGTCTTAAAATTATATGTTTCATGTATGGGCAATTCTACGAAGAGGTAAAAAATGCTGGAATTGATATAGATGTTATTCAACAATCTTCTCGATTTGATTTAAGCGTGGTTGATAAAATTGCGCATATTGTTGCGGTTGAAGGTTATGATATAATTCATTGCCACGGCGCAAGAGCAAATTTCATTGGAATGTTTCTAAAACAAAAAATCAAAAATATACCATTTATTACAACAGTACATAGCGATTTTGATTTAGATTTTCAAGATGTTTTTTATAAAAGAGTAGTATTTTCATTTCTTAACAAACTTGCTTTAAAAAGATTTGATTATTTTATTTCTGTGGGATCTGCATTAGTTGACAAAATAAAAGGACTTGGAGTAAGAGAAGATAGGATTTTTCTTTTGTACAATGGTTTTGATTTTTCAAAAGAGATACATTATGTGCAAAAGGATGAGTTTTTATCGAAGTTTCTTGACAGAAAAGTATTTGATTCTAAAATAGTTATAGGAAACTTGAGCAGGTTATATAAGGTAAAAGGTTTAGATGTATTTATAAAAGCCGCCAGTATAATAGCTAAAAAACATTCTGATGTCATTTTTTTAATCGGTGGAAGTGGTCCTCAAAAGGAGTTTTTAAAGCAGATGATAAGTAAGTACAACTTAACTGATAGAGTATTTCTACTTGGCAGTATAAAAAATCCATATGACTTTTTTAATAGCATAGATATAAATGTTATAAGTTCATACTCTGAAACCTTTCCCTATTCTATCTTAGAAGCCACAGCACTTGAAAAGTGTTGTATATCAAGTAAAGTTGGTTCTGTGCCTGATTTAATTGAAGATGGAAAAAACGGCTTTTTATTTGATATTGGAGATTATAAAGGACTTGCTCAAAAGATAGAAATTCTTATGCAAAATAAAGAACTTATCAAAGAATTTGGACAACTTCTTTCTAAAAAAGCAAAAGAAAAGTTTTCCGCAGAAAATATGGCAATGATGCAATCTGAGATTTATAAAAGCATACTTTTGAAAAAATAAAAGGGCTACTTGCTTTAAAAACCTCATTTTAAAACCTTATAGCAAAGTAGCCCTTTTGACTTATATATTTTTCAAAATTTACAGCTTTACATTTCTTTCTTTGCTGCTAATCCTTATAACTTCACTTATTTCTGACACAAAAATCTTACCATCACCTGGATTTCCTGTTGAACAGCATTCCAAAATAATGTCAATCACCTTTTCAAACTTCTCATCACTCACAACAATCATTACCAGAACCTTAGGGAGAAGATCCACGGTATAACTTCCTGCTCTCCACTGCAAGGTAATACCGCGTTGGATACCTCTTCCTTTAACTCTCATAACTGTCATTCCGTATATACCCTCTTTTTCAAGGCACTCTTTGAGGTCGTTAAGTTTTTCTTCTCTTATTATAGCTTCTATTTTTTTCATCTCAAAACACCCCCAAAATTAAATTCCTCCATAAGCCTCTTCGCCATGCTGAGATATATCAAGACCAACAGTCTCTTCTTCGTATGTCACAGCCAAACCAACTGTTTTATCAAGTAATTTTGAAATTATTATGGTCACAATAAACGAAAATGCCCAAACAACTAACACCGAGATAAGCTGAACAAAAAACAGCTTGTAGTTTCCAAATAAGAGCCCGTCGTTTCCTGCTGGATTTACAGCCTTGCTTGCAAATATTCCTGTTGCAAGCGCCCCCCAAGTTCCACCCATTCCGTGGCAAGCCCAAACGTCTAATGTCTCATCAAGTTCTAATTTTTCTCTGAGTCTAATACAATAAAATGAGATTATAGAAGCAACTGCACCAATAACAATTGCTGAAAGAGCATTTACATAACCTGATGCAGGTGTTATTGCAACAAGCCCAACAACTGCACCTGTTGCAATTCCAATTGCGCTTGGTTTTTTGTAAAGCCAGCTGATTAACATCCACGAAACTGCAGCAGAGGCTGCCGCAACATTTGTTACAACAAAAGCATTTACCCCAATCTCATTTGCGGCTAAGCTGCTACCTCCGTTGAACCCAAACCAGCCAAACCAAAGTAAAAACGCCCCAACAAGTGTTAAAGGAATATTATTTGGCTCCATCTGAACTTTGCCAAAGTCCTTTCTTTTTCTTAGCACAAGCGACAGTGCTAAAGCTGACACACCAGCAGTAATATGAACAACAGTACCTCCTGCAAAGTCTAAAGCCCCTAAGTTTTTGAGCCATCCACCTTTTGCCCATACCCAATGCGCAACCGGATTGTAAACAAATATTGACCATAGTAATGTAAAAAGTATATAACTGCTAAATTTTATTCTCTCAACATAAGCACCTACAATAAGTGCAGGAGTGATTGCTGCAAACATCATCTGAAATGCCATAAACAAAAGGTGTGGAATGCTCCCTGCATAGTCAGGGTTAGGCTTATATCCAACATTTTTTAACCCTGCCCAGTCAAAGCTCCCAATCAATCCAAATCTGTCAGGTCCAAAAGCCATGCTATAACCGATCAAAACCCATTCAATGCTGATAAGTCCCAGAGTCAGTGCTGACATGGTAATTGTGGAAAGAAGGTTTTTTCTTCTGACCATACCACCATAAAAAAGACCTACTGCTGGTGTCATCAGCATAACTAAAGCAGTTGAAATTAAAACCCATACAATATCAGCATAGTTCATCCAAAACACCCCCAAATTTTATTTTGAAAGTCTATATTCCCCTAAAATGCAAAATGGGGACATACCTTTTCTGGTATGCCCCCATTGGCAACTACAGTTTTATTATATTCTCTTGAGTGTAAATTGTCAATAGGTTGAAAGAAAAAAACTTCTGAATTGCAGAAAATAAAAGCTCCTTTAAAAAAGGAGCTGTAAAAAACTTTTTTATCTTTTTGAGAACTGAGGTGCTCTTCTTGCTTTCTTGAGACCGTATTTCTTTCTTTCCACCATACGCGGATCTCTTGTAAGAAATCCCGCTTTTTTCAGAGCAGGTCTTAAAGTTGGATCAGCAAGCACAAGCGCTCGTGCAATCCCATGTCTTACTGCACCTGCTTGACCAGAAAGACCGCCACCTTTAACCTTTGCAATTACATCAAACTTACCAAGAGTCTCAGTAAGCGTCAATGGTTGTTTCACAATAATTCTCAATGTCTCAAGAGGAAAATACTCTTCCATGTTCTTATCGTTCACAATAATTTTGCCATTTCCAGGTGAAAGCCAAACCTTAGCAACAGAAGTTTTCCTTCTACCAGTTGCATAGTATTTTATCTGTGCCACTTTCATATCCTCCCCTAACTAAAACTAAATTTCCAGCACTTCTGGCTTTTGTGCCGCATGTGGATGATTTGGTCCTCTGTAAACCTTGAGCTTTCTCATGAACCTATCTCTCAGCCTATTTTTAGGAAGCATTCCGCGCACCGCAATCTCAATTGCCTTTTCTGGATGCTTTTCAAGAAGTCTGCGATATGGTATGAACTTAAGTCCCCCAGGATATTTTGTATGATATCTGTATCCATCATTGTCAAGCTTTTTACCTGTTAAAACAACCTTCTCAGCGTTTACTACAATTACATAATCTCCAGTGTCAACATTAGGTGTAAACTGGGGTTTATGTTTTCCTCTCAAAATCACAGCAATTTTAGCTGCAAGCCTTCCCAGCGGTTTTCCTGTTGCATCTATCACATACCACTTCTTTGGAACTTCATTTGGCTTTGCAAGGTATGTCTTCATCGCTTTCTTCTTCACTCCTTTTGAAATTTTGTTTTCTGTTATTAAAAATCGAAAATCTATATCATCAACTTATACTCGGGGCCTTATTTTAAAACATAAAATATTCTAATATATTATAATGTCAATGTCAATCGCCCAGAATAAGTATTTGAATACAAAATCAAGATTGTTTTAGTGTTAAAAATACAAAACATCTGATAAGTATTTTGGTAAAATATAAATGTATATTATACATTAAAGAGAAAAGAGAGGAGGAATCTTATTGAGATATTTAGTTTCACCGGATAAATATAAAGGGTCATTTGACGCTTTAGTCGCATCTGAGATAATAAAAGAAGCTATTATTGAGGTTGACAAAAGCGCAGAAGTTTTCCAGCTTCCGCTTGCCGACGGTGGAGAAGGGACCCTGACAGCTCTATCTAAAATCTTTGGTGCCAAAATAGAAGAAGTTGAGGTAAATGACCCTCTTTTTAGGAAGATAAAAAGCAGGATAGGATTTTTTGAAGATAAAGCAATCATTGAAATGGCAGAATGTTCAGGACTTCTTATTTTGAAAGATGAAGAAAGAAATCCCCTTTACACAACAACATACGGTGTTGGCGAGCTCATCAAATACGCAATCTCAAAGAATGTTAAAGAAATCATCATTGGCATTGGTGGGTCTGCAACAAATGATGCAGGAGTTGGGATGCTAAATAGCCTTGGTATGAAATTTCTGGACGAAAATGGAGAAGAGTTAAAACCAATTGGAGAAAACTTGGTAAAAATAAAAAAGATTGATGATTCAGAATTTTTGAAAGATGCTCTCAAGATAAAATTTACAGTTTTGTGTGATGTTACAAATCCGCTTTATGGAGAAAACGGTGCAGCGTATGTGTTTGCACCTCAAAAAGGGGCAAACGAAAATGCTGTAAAGCTTCTTGATATGGGACTTAGAAATTTTGCAAATGTTGCCAAAGAGTATCTCGGAAAAGACTTGTCACTGTCAAGCGGAGCTGGTGCCGCAGGAGGATTAGGATTTGCGCTTTTGGCTTTTTTGAACGCTCAATACGTATCAGGAATAGATTATATACTCAGCGCTTCAAATGCAGAACAACATGTCAAGTGGGCTGATATTATTATCACAGGTGAAGGAAGATTTGACAGGCAAAGCTTATCTGGAAAATCTACAATTGGAATTGCAAGACTTGGGGTTAAGCTTGGCAAGATGGTAATTGTTATTTCAGGGTCTATTGATTGTCCTTTTGAAGAATATTCAAAAGAAGGCATAACTTCAATTTTCTCTATCGTTGATATGGCATCATCGCTTGACAGATGTCTCAAAGAAGCACCACGGCTTTTGAAAGAAACTACAAAGAGTATTGTGAATTTGATTTTAAGGGCAAAAAAACTTTAAAAAGCAGATAAAACCATCAGGGCTATTCCGTCTTTTTTTGGAATAGCCCTGAAAAAGGAAAGTTTTTACTTTATGCAAAAACAGTGTGGATATCCTGTGCTGCAGTACTTTTCTGGCAATTTGATTATCAGAGCGTTATTGAGCTGTTCAAATTCAAGCTTATCTTCAAAACCTAAAAGTTTTACCTCTTTGACAGAGATACCACTTGACAGTCCCAAACTTTTGATGATTGCTCTGTTATCTTCTGGATACTTCATTTGAAAAGCAAAAATTTTCCCATCTTTTTGGGTAAATCTAAAATCATCTTTTGTCCACTCAAGCTTTTTCTCCTGGAAAGCTCCACCTTGAGCTTTTGTCGGACCTTCTCCATATCTTATCCATGGACGTGTTGCATATATGGCTTCTGCGTTTACTTTCATCCATTTTGCAATCTCATCAAGAATATAAAGACACTCATCATCCAGTGTGCCATCTGGTTTTTGTGGAATGTTTAAAAGAAGGTTTCCACCTTTGCTGACAATATCAATAAGCATTTCAATTACCTGCTCAGGAGTTTTATATACAGCTCTTACATCATAAAACCAACCACCTACACATGTATCTGTCTGCCATGGATGAGGTAGAATATCTTCGGCTGCTCCACGTTCAATGTCCAAAACACCAATTTTATACACATCTGGATTTGTGTCTTTTTGAGTATACACTGCTTGATTTACACCGCCATAATTTTTTGCGCTTGTATTGTAAAGATGCGCAATTATACTCAGACCAATCTCACCAAATGGAACACCACCATCTGAATACAAAAAGTCTGGTTCATACTGGTCGATTAAATCTTTTATTCTTAAAAACCATTTTATATGCCACTGTGTATTTTGCGAGTACCAATTGACAATCTTTCCATGCCGTTTTTCTAATTCATACTCGTCCCTATTTGGGTGATAAAAATCCTCATAGGCAGGGTCATTTCCATCATATGGAACACTCTTGTATGGTCCTTTTGAATCACATCCTTTGCTTGGTGCAAACCATGAAAAGCTTGCTGCTAAATGTTCTGATACACCAAACGGAAGACCTCTTTCCCTTGCAGCCTTTGCCCACATTCCAACAATATCTTTTTTGGGACCCATATTTACTGCATTCCACCTATGGTATCGGGAATTCCAGTTATCAAAGTTATCGTGGTGAACAGCCTGAGCAACAAAATATTTTGCCCCTGTTTTTATATACAGGTTAATTAATTCCTCTGGATTAAACTTTTCGGCCTTCCACATCTGAACAATATCTTTGTAACCAATCTTTGAAGGATGCCCATACTTTCGCCAATGGTAGTAATACTGTGGTTGTCCTTCTATATAAATATTGCGTGCATACCAGTCACCATACATAGGAACCGATTGAGGTCCCCAGTGCGCCCAAATACCAAACTTGGCATCTAAAAACCATTGAGGACATTTGAACTGCCTTAAAGATTCCCATGTTGGTGAGAATGGACCTTGTTGGATGGTTTTTAAATACTCCTCCATGTGTAAAAGACCTCCTTGTACACAAATTATTTTTTATAAAGTGGGCCAAAATTCTTGCATGCTCTAAAATCTGCACCCTCTAAGTCTTCTGTTCCAAACGCACTCCAAGCACTCGGTCTGAATATTCTTTCTTCTTCTACATTGTGCATGCACACTGGAATCCTTAACATAGATGCCAATGTGATAAACAAATCACCCACATGTCCATAGGTTATTGCACAATGATTTGCTCCCCAGTTTTCCATCACAGAGTATACACTCTTAAATGCTCCCTTGCCAGTAAGTTTTGGAACAAACCATGTGGTTGGCCATGTCGGATCTGTCCTTCTATCAAGTATTTCATGAACATTTGGAGGAAGTTCTACTGTCCAGCCTTCTGCAATCTGAAGAACAGGTCCCAACCCTTTAACAATATTTAATCTTGAGATTGTAACAGGCATACCACCTCTTGTCACAAATTTTGTTGAAAATCCACCACCCCTAAAATAGCCCAAATTTGCATAACAGAATCTTGTTGCCTCTAAACACTTTCTAACTTCTTCTTCAGTGATTTCCCAGAAAGATTTTATAGCAGGCTTGCCGTCAATCTCTTGCTGACCTGTTCCGTCCAGTGCTGCTGAACCTGAATTTATAAGATGAATCACACCATTTTCCGAAAGCCCTTCTGGTTTCCATCCAGTAACTCTATAAATAGCATCTGGACTCCAATATGTTCTAACGTCTGCAAAAATCTGGGCTGTATTTGTAAGAAGATGCCCAAATAACATACATACACCGTTTAAGCTATCATTTTCAGTCGCAAGTATGTAGGGCTGTCTTAGTCCATTCCAGTCAAATGAGGAGTTGAGAATTGTTTCCATAAAGTCACCGTTTGGAAAATGATCTGTCCACTGCCGCTGTCCTTGAAATCCTGCTAAAATTGCATTATGTCCAAGTGCTTCTTCGGGATAACCCAATGCTTCAAGCTTTTTGTTACCAATCATTAAATCTCTTGTTATTATAGCCATCTTGACCACAAATTCCCATACCTCATCCTTCTTTTTTCTGTCAACTCTTTTCTCTGGTGGATTAGGATCTTTTCCTTCCTTACAATTATTCCTCACCCACTGTATTGCCCTTTCAAATTCTTCTTGGTCGTATATTTTTTCTTCTATTCGCCTTATTATCTCTGACATGTCAACACACTCAACTCTCATCCCAAGATAATCCTCAAAAAAGTCAGGGTCAACAATAGAACCTGCGATTCCCATCGATACGTTTCCAATTGAAAGATAGGACTTATTTTTCATTATAGAAACTGCTAAGGCACTTTTTACAAACTTTAAAATCTTTTCTTGGACATCTTGAGGAATTGAAAAATCATCTTTGTCTTGAACATCCTTCCCATATATCTTAAAGACAGGTAACCCTTTTTGATTGTGAGCGGCCGACACTGCAGCAAGATATACAGCACCCGGTCTTTCTGTACCATTAAATCCCCATACAGCTTTTGGAATATCCAGTGTCATATCCATTGTTTCAGAACCATAACACCAGCAAGGCGTGACTGTTATAGAAAGGCCAACTCCCTCTTTTTTGAAAAGTTCATCTGCCATTCTTGCCTCAACAACACCACCAATACATCGAGGAGGGAGTACACACTTTACCTTCTCGCCATTTGGCAAATAAACATTCTTTTCAATAAATTCTGCTACCGATTTTGCTAATCTCCATGTCTGCTCTTCTAAAGACTCTCTTACTCCACCATATCTTCCATCTATAGTTGGTCTTATACCCACCTTGGGGTAATCTTCAACAAGTCTTTTTTCACCTATGAAAACATTCAATCTTTCATTTGACATTTTTGCCATTTCTCCTTTCTTTCAGTTTTTGAGATGCAAAATTACATTGGCAAAATGGAAAGAAAGTGCGTGAAACGTTTAGCTTTTGTTTTACAAAAATAATTATAACGCTATTTATCCTGTTTCTAATATACACTCTTTTTCACAACTTGTCAATATATTTGCCTAATTTTTTGCTATAAACTTCTACATAATTGTCCTTTAGTCACAATTGTATATCACATTTTTCTATTTACTCTAAAAATAGAGAGTCAATTATCACTAAAACTCACTCACCATATGCTAAACGTTTCACAAACCATGACAAAATAAAAATTTTACTTTTGATTTTATTATATTCTTTGATACATTCCTTGTCAATAACAAATAAATTAAATAAAAAATAAGTCAAAAACACTCTAAATCATCTTAAAACCAATAAAATCAACATTTGATCTCTTTTATAGACTTTTTTATCAAAAGTTGTGCATCCAACTTTTTAAAGAGAGGAAAATCGCTTTTATCCCCTTTTAATCTTTTCAAAATAAGCTCAGCTGCTACTTTGCCAATTTCCTCTGTTGGTTGTAGCACTAAAGATAGAGGTGGTTTTACCATTCTTGCTATTTCAATGCTGTCAAATCCAATTACAGAAAGTTCATCGGGAATTTTGACATCCTTTTCATTCAGAGCGATTATACTCCCTACAGTCATATCGTAATTTGTGATGAATACTGCAGTAGGAGGATTATCTTTCTCTAAAAGCTCCATCATCTTTTTAAATCCTGATTCCATACTGTGATAATCACTAAATTTTATATACCCTTGGTCTATTTCCACGTTATAATTCTTGTGTGCTTCAATGTAACCTCTCAGTCTTTCCTTTGCTGTATAAATATTTTGCGGGCCGCATATTATGCCAATTTTTCTATGTCCCATGGTAATAAGTTTTTCCACCGCTTTGTACGAAACCTCAAAATTGTTTACAACAATTGTGTCACACTCGTAATCTGGAATTGGTCTATCAATTGCTATTATTGGAATATCTCTTTTTACAATTTTTCTTATATCAGAGCCCTTCAAAGAAGAGGGAACAACTACAAGAGCATCTACTCTTTTTTTATAAAGAAAATCAAATCTCTCCTTTTCCAATTTCTCATCATCTTTATAGTCGCATACAACAACGCTATAGCCTGTTTCAAGCAAGATTGTTTCTAAACTCGAAATAATAGTGCTAAAGAACTGCTCAAACACAGGTATAAGCACACCCACGGTCATAGTCTTATTTGTCCTCAAGCCTCTTGCAATCTCATTCACTTCAAAATCCAAGGCTTTTATGGCTTCTTCAATCAATATTCTATTTTTTTCAAGCACATTTCCTCCATTTAAGTATTTTGAAATTGTTGCAATTGACAAGCCTGTGTAGCGAGCAATGTCTTTGATGGTCGCAGGAATTTTTATCACCCTCTTTTGTCCAATGAATTTTTTATTAGTTTATTTTACCACCCTAAGCTCTCTTAAATCAAGAATTTTAGTAAGCATTGTTTGAAATACCCATAGGTTTTGATTTGTTTTTGTTGATTCTTTTTATTTTGTTGTGTATAATTAAAATAAATAACTTTAAAATAAATACAACTAAAACAATTTGGAGTGAAAGAAATGGATATCAACTTTAAAATAAAACCTTTCTGGTTTTGGAATGGGAAAATGGAAAATGATGAAATAGCAGAGCAAATAAAAGAGATGCATGACAAAGGAATTGGTGGATTCTTCATTCATCCACGGCAAGGCCTTGAAATACCCTACCTTTCTCACGAGTGGTTTGAAAAGGTTTCTGTTGCAATTGAATGTGCAAAAAAATATAACATGGAAGTGTGGCTTTATGATGAATATCCTTATCCAAGTGGAATTTCAGCTGGTGAAGTAGTTGCTCAGCATCCTGAGTATCAAGCTTTTATATTAGATTATAAAGTGTTTGAGGCAAAAGATAATGAAGAGATTTGCATTGAAATTCCCATGTGTGAAGTGTTATTAGCAAGAGCCTATAGAATAAGAAACGATAATATAGTATGGAATGAATACATAGATTTGATTGATTATATTGGTGTAATCTACAAAGAACACATTTACCAAGAAAGTGGGCTTACGTTTTACAATAGGAAAAGATACTTTGTTGGAGATGGGGCAAAAGTTCTTAAATGGAAAGTACCAAAAGGAGAGTGGAAGATATTTTTGTTTTATCAGTATCCATTAAAAAATTTTAAATATTTCGGAACATTTATCGACCCTCTAAACAAAGATGCTGTAAGACTGTTCATTCAAACCACTCATGAAAGATATAAAAAATACTTAGGTCATGAGTTTGGAAAAACAATAAAGGGAATTTTTACGGATGAAACAGCTCCAGTTGCCGGCAAACTTCCTTGGTCAAAATTGCTTCCTAAGCTTTTTGAGCAAACATATGGGGAAAATCTTATTGAAAAATTACCTCAAATTATTTGCACAGACATATTTGATACAGCTTATGCTAAATTTAAGTATCAGTTTTGGAAGCTTGTTGTGGACACATTTATTGAAAGCTACGACAAACTAATCCTTGAATGGTGCCACCAGAATAATCTTCTATATGTAGGTGAAAAACCAATTTTGAGAAGCTCGCAATTAGCATTTATGGACATTCCCGGAATAGACGCAGGGCACCAAAAGGCTGGTGACATTCCCCAGGTTGTATCTGAAAACTACAGAGCAAATCCAAAGATAGCATCATCTGCCGCTCACTTTTATAAAAAGGAAAGGGTTTTGTGTGAATGCTTTCATAGTATCGGCTGGAGCATCACAATTCAAGATATGAAATGGATATTTGATTGGCTAATACTACAGGGAATAGACATGTTTGTTCCTCATGCTTTTTATTATAGTGCAGATGGGCTTAAAAAACACGATGCTCCACCTTCAGCCTTTTTCCAGATGCCTTGGTGGAAACATCAAAAAATATTGTCTGAGTATGTAGAAAATGTAACTAAAATGCTTAAAAATTGCAAAAGAAAAGTTGATGTACTTGTAGTAGATCCAATTACAAGCCAGTGGACCTGTTTTAATGAGAGAGAGATAAAAGAAAAGATTTCAAAGGATTTCTGTAGAATTCAACAAATTCTTTTAGAAGAAAATGTAGACTACTATGTGATTGACCAGTCATTAGTGGGGAGTTTGGAATGCAGGAATCAAAAGATCTATTATGACAATGAAAAATTTGAATTATTGATCATTCCACCTGTGACCAATTTAGAAAAAGAGGCTTACTTAAAGATAAAAGATCTAATATTTAAAGGATGTAAGCTAATATTTATTGGCTGTTTGCCATTTCAAAGCATCGAAGATTTTGATGTTGCAAAAGATATTAGCAATCTTCTTGGAGTAAATCCTATGGACATCGCAAAGGCATATACAACAGGTTCTAAATTGAACAATATAGTTTTTCTAAACAGTTGTATTTTCATTAGTAACATAGAAGATTTGGCTGCAAAAATTGACAAGATTTGTAAAAAGCCTGTAAGTATATCATATGAATCTCTTAACGACCGCGGTATTCTCTGTGCTTACTTTGAGGATGTAGATCATGATCTTTTATTCATAATAAACCCAACTAAGGAGAAAAAGAGTTGTAAGATACACGTGGGTTACAAGGCTGATGAAATAACCAGAATTTATTCGGTTCCATTAACATTGCAAGAACTTGATAAGGAAATAAATTTCGAAAATTCTTTAGATAAAAAGCAAATGACTTTTTCCATGAGTTTTGAGCCTTTTCAATCGTATTTAATCAAATTAGAAAAAGGTTTGGTTAAGAACAGTGATAACAAAAAGGATATTGAAAAGAAAATTTTTCAATATAAAATTCCTCTTGAAACTTCCTGGAGATTTTCAATTGAGAGTTTAAATCCATTGAGGCTTGGTAGATGGAATTTAAAACTTATTTTCAACAACGGAAATGAACAGTACTCAACATCTTCAAAAATTACAGTGACCCCAAAACCGATAATTGATCAGATAGAAGAAGCAAAAATTCCAATACCACTAAAAACAAAAAGTTTCTTTGGATGTCCAAAAGAAATAATATTGCCAAGCTTTGAGGCAATATACACTACTTCATTTTTTGTAGATGTTGCAGACCAAAAATTCTGGCTTGTAATTGAAGATGAAGGTATAAAAGGTGAATGGTTTATGTTTTTGAATGGCTACACTATTTTACCAAAAGATTTTGTACCTAAAAGATTTTATTCTCATACTAATTTAGCATATGACATTAGCAACTTAATTAAATTGGGAGAAAATCAGCTTTGTGTATGCGTTAAGATTAGCAGGTCTTTTGATGGACTTCTTACACCCATTTATATTTTCAGCATGGCAGGTATATTCAAAGTTGATGACAGCTGGCATATAGGCAACCTTCCAACTCAAGGCTGCTTTGGTAAAGACCTTGAAAATGGCATTCCTTTTTATGCTGGTTTTATAAAGTACGAAAAAGAACTTCAAATGCCATCTTTGGAAAGTGGTTTTGTGGAACTCTTTATTGAAGATAACATAGATCAGTGTGTAAGTCTTTATATAAATGATGAATATATAGGTACAAGGTGCTGGCAACCTTACAGATGGAAGATAGATTCTGATTTACTTTCTTCAAAGAAGGTAAAGCTCACCCTTGAAGTATCAACTTCGAGCCTGCAGCTGTTTGAAGGTGAAGTTATTGAACCAATAACACATAAAATTAAAACAATATGAAACTCATCAATATAAATGGGGGCAGACCCAGGAATGATGCGCATTGTAGAAAAAATTAGACAAAAAAATGAAAATTATCACTCCGGTCCAATACCTACAATTGTCTTTTTGGGTGACAGTGTAACCCACGGTTGCTTTGAGATCATTGAAGGAACAAAAAGAACATTAGAAGTTGTGTGCGATTTCGAAGCTGTCTATCATAATCAATTTAAAAAAATCTTATCAATGGTGTTTCCATTTGCTCCGATTAATATTGTCAATGCAGGCATAAGCGGCGATACAGCACAAGGTGGCTTACAAAGACTTGAAAGAGATGTTTTAAGATTTAACCCAGACCTTGTGGTAGTATGCTATGGATTAAACGATAGTAACAAAGGAAAAGAGTATTTGAATGAATATTTAGATAGTTTAGCAGGGATATTTTTAGAACTTAAAAAACACGATATTGAAGTAATCTTTTTAACTCCCAACATGAAAAATACTTATATTTCACCAGCTATAAAGAGCTTGCCGTTAATTGAGATGGCAAAATTAAATATGGAAAGTCAAATCAATGGAACATTAGACCTTTACATAGACTCAGCTAAGGAGCTTTGCCAAAAAGAAAAGGTTGTAGTTTGTGATTGTTATGAAAAATGGAAAAAGCTTTATCATAGTGGCGTTGACACAACAAATCTTCTTTCAAATTTTATAAATCACCCCAATCGCCCGATGCATAAGCTCTTTGCATGGTCATTGTTTGAAACAATTATGTTTTAAAAGAAAAATTTGAATGAAAGGTGTGGAACTTTAAATGAAAATTTGCATTGTAGGTAGTAGTGGGCACTATGTATACGCTTTAAGAGGAATAAAAGAAGACCCTGATGCCAAAATTGTGGGAATCTCTCCTGGATGTGAAGGAGAGAATATTGAAAGGTTATATTCTCAAGTAAATGAAATGGGATTTGCACCTGTGGTTTATAGCAATCCTATAAGCATGTTTGAAGAGCTCAAACCTGACATTGCTGTGATTAATACATTTTTTTATAAAAATTCTGAGCTTGCAATTGAGGCTATGGAAAGAGGAATCCACGTATATATGGAAAAACCTGTTGCACTTTCAATAGAAGAACTTGAAGAACTAAAGAGTGTGTGGAAACAAACAAAAGTAAAACTTTCGTCAATGTTGGGATTGCGCTATACACCCCATTTTTGGACTGCTTATAAACTTATAAATGAAAACAAGATAGGTAGAATAAGACTGATACATGCTCAAAAATCTTATAAACTTGGAATGCGACCTGATTTTTACAAACAGAGAAGAACATATGGCGGAACAATTCCCTGGGTTGGGATTCATGCTATTGATTGGATTTATTGGCTAAGTGGCAAGAAATTTAAATCGGTCTTTGCAAGACATTCAAAACTTTATAATAATGATCATGGTGAGCTTGAAGCCACTGCTTTTTGTAGTTTTGTAATGGAAGATGAAATTTTTGCAACTGTAAATATCGACTATTTGCGTCCAAACGATGCACCAACGCACGACGATGACCGAATTAGAGTTGTTGGTACAAATGGAATAATTGAAGTTATAAATGGAAAGGTTTTCTTGCTAAATGATGAAACAAAAGAAGCAATAGAAATTAAGACAGAAGATCCGCCGGTAATATTCTTAGATTTTTTGAATGAAGTACGCAGCACAGGAAAGTGCTTAGTAAGTAGCGAAGATAGCTTTTATATGACATTAGCTTCACTTTTGGCAAGGGAGTCTGCAGATAGGGAAAGGGTAATTGAGTTTTATTAATGCAGTGTATTTAGTTGATAGTACAGCAGAGATTATATTCTGTGTTTTGTGTTGATATATTGTATATTTTATTGAAATATTCGAATTATTATAAATTTTTTTGTATTCAGTTGAATTAGTAATATTTTTTAAATTGTTAATTATTTAATTGATGCTGTTCTTATAAAAATTTTTATGCATTCTCCCTGTGTATCCATATATTAATACCTATTGAAAAAATTAACAGTGGTATCAAAATAACCACAATAATTGTATAAACATATGACTGAAACGGAGTAAGTGTTAAATAAAACGTAACCAAACTTTTAGGTTCAATATATGGAAGTTCTTTTTGGTCCACCAACCAATTTAATGAAGATAGAAATATTGAGAAATTCCCTCTTACAACTTTTACCAAGTCCTTCTGAAGAAATTTAGCGCTGCCTAAAATTACTATTTTTCTTTCTGTTATATCATTTGTTTTCTCACTGACTGTCATGCCAATGCAAAACGTGTCCCTTATATCTCCTTTCTGGAATATTGGATCCTCTATTATTTTAGCTCCCATTCCACCTTTGAAAACTGTATTTGATTTTGTCGTCAATATTTTTTCTATCACTAAGTTTTGTTTTCTTATTTTTGTTTCAAAAATGGGTTGTGAAAATGGAAAAAGAGCATTAAGATTATTTTTTCTCACCGTTTTTAAAATTTTGTGAGAGGTATAATTTGGAACAATATAAAAAGTTTCATCTTCTGTACCCTCTAAATTTAATAATATTCCTTGCTTCAACTCAAAGCCCCACCTATTAAATAACCGATTAAAATTCGTTAACTTTTCATTTACCACATCAATCAAAAAAATTGCTTTTCCACCACTTTTTAAGTAATTGTGGATTATTTCAATCTCTTTTTCTGAGAGGTCTACTTGCGGAGCCATTACCAATAATACTTTAGCTTCACGGGGAATTTGAGAAATTGAAAGAAGATTGATGCTCTTTATTTGATAATTAGCTAATTTAATTTCATTGAGAATGCCAAGATCTTTAAGTTTTTTCTCCCCATGACCTTCTAATTCATATATTAAAACGCTTGATTCTTTTGTTAAAGACATTATAGCGTATGTAAGTTGTTCTTCTATTCTTACTCCTAATATCTTTTCTTGATTAGTAGCAGGATTTACCAAAATATCTAATATATTATCTCGATTGATAATTATGTATCTATTCCCTAATTCAACAATTAAGCTGCCATCTTCAATTTTGTTAAAAGAATCTTCATACTTTTTCAATATCCATCCATTTTTAGAAGGATTAATATATTTCACTTTTACAAATTGAGAATGAATTTGATATTGCTTGACTATTTCTAATAATCGAAAATTTTTACTTGTATCTTTACAAATCACATAAATAGTTACCGGAGTATTAAGTTTTTTAAGGAAAGAATGGGTAACTGCCGATAAAGTATAAAACCTATTAGAAGTTAAATCTATTTCAGGCAAATGTAATTGACTTAATAAATTAATTCCTATTAAAAAAATGAAAGAAAAAGAAAAAATAAATATCCTATTTTTCTGTTTTCGCACCTTATTTAAGCCCTTCCCTTTCATTTTTGCACTCCTTTACTCAAATTCTATAAACCTTTATTTACTAAAATTCTTAAGGGATGAGATTTCCTCCCTACGGAAATCTCATCCCATTTCATTTTTTTACCAACCTTCATAATTTGTTTTTATTCCTATTATTTTAGGAAAGCATCCAATGCACTGCTTGGTCTGCCATCAGTTCTCCAGCAACCCTTTGTGTATCCTGCCCAATTGTAACATTGTGGCTCCCAGTAGAAGACTCCAAGGCCTTTACCACTACTTACAGAGCGAGTTTTGTTAATGATATCTACAATAAAGTTATAAGCTGTGGACTCTGCAGTGTAGTCCATTCCTATCTCACAAATCATTACTTCTTTCCCATAACGGGAAACCATATCATTCATATTGTTTAAGCATTGTTGATTTTTTGATTGCCAATCAGCCGTAGAAGGATAGAGAGACATTCCAATAACATCCCATTTGCCACCATTATTCTTCAAACCGTCGAATAACCATCTATACAGCGAATTATCATATCCATTAGAAAGATGTACAATACATTTAGTAGAAGGAAATACAGCCTTTGTTGCATCATAACCACAGTTAACCAACCAAGCAAAGTTCTTCATGTTTTTTGATGCACGTCCATCTTCCCACAACATTCCGTCGTTTGTTTCGTTACCTGTCTGAACCCACTCTGGTGTAACACCATTGCTTTTGAGTTTTTCTAATACCCATTTTGTGTAACCGTAAACTGCATTCATAAGTTCATTAAAATTATAATTTGTCCACGCCGCTGGTTTATATTGTTTACCTGGATCTGCCCAAGAATCGCTATAATGGAAATCAATCATTATCCTAAATCCTTTGTTCGCCGCTCTTTTTGCCATTGTAACAGTTTCATCTGCACTACAGTGCCCATTTACTGGGTCATCAGATGGATTAACCCATGTTCTTAATCTTATAGAATTAATACCATGTTCTTTTAAAATATCCAAACAATCTTTTTGTGCCCCTCTATCATCGTAAAACTTATAACCTTTTGCTTCCATTTGAGGCAGCCAACTTACGTCCGCACCTTTTGCAAATGTAGCTGCTCCACTTGATTGATAATTCCCTATAATAGCTACAACAAACAATATAACTATTGCCAAGCCAATCAAAGCCGTTAAACTCCACCATCCAGCTATTCTCTTTTCCATTTTGCAACATCCTCCTTTTCACGTGATTTTTTGAAATTTTACATTTGCTTTTTTGTCTTTTGTATTCCCTAAAAATATTTTTGAAAATTTAACCTTTTTCTTTATTTTCCCTCTTACTACATCCTCCTTTCTTTTCCTTCTGCTCTTTATTATACTCACCATCAACAGCACACCCAATATCCTTTTGAGGAAGGGATAATTACGGCTCAAAAAATTTATTTTCTTTTTTCCAACATAGCCAAAATCCAGTTTTGATGATCACAAGTCCATTTTATAAGCATATTTCTATTATCGATATCCAATTTTTTGTATATTGTTTTAAGATGATTACGCACAGTCCCAATTTTTATTTTGAGTTGATTGGCTATATCTTTATTTGTCATTCCTTGAGAAAGTAAAAGAAGAATTTGTAATTCTCTTTGTGTAAAATTATAGTTTCCATCACATAAATGTACCACTTAATCATCAGCCACCCTATGTACAATTTTTTAGTCAAAACAACTATGCAGTATATATTTTATCTAAAAAAAATATTATGTTACCTTAAAAAAATTAATATTTTCTTTGATTTTTTCTCATTTTTTAGCTCGAACTACAAAATCATTGACAAACTAATTGAAATATAGTTAATTCAAAACTCCTTAAAATCAATTATAAATTTATTCTTTCAATATGCAGCTTATTTATTTGCTTTAATTTTTATAAAAAATATAAAAAAATTAGCCAAAATAAGTTTACTGTATTGATATCATTATTGCTACAAGTCAAAATTAGCAATAATATTTTGTTTTCTATTTACTTTTGTTTAAATATGTGATAAAATTAAATAAAACAATCTTATTACATATAAAAACTTTATAAAACAACGAGAAGGGAGGACTTGGAATATGAAAAAAAAAGTTTAATAATTTTATTTTGTACATTATTATTAATCCCTTTTAGTATTTATCTAACCTTATTTTCTCCACAAGAACTGGCATATTATAAAAATGGTTGGATAACATTATGGGGCGGAAGTAAAAATGATAGTTTTCTTGACTGTGAAATTGATCAAGCAAGTAAGACAATATTTGCAGCAGGGTCAAGCTTCTCTAATGATAAAAATTTATATCACATCTCAAAAGGAAACGAAGATGGAATTATTGTCGCCTACTCTCTTACTGGAAAATTTCTTTGGAAAAAGAGCTTTGGCGGGAGTTATGTTGATACCTTTAGAAGAATTTTACTTACAAAGCATCAGGAATTGTTCGTCTTAGGCATCTCTTCTTCAGTAGATCATGATGTGAAATACCTCTCTAAGGGAAATGATGACAGCTTTATTTTAAAATTCAAATTAAAAGGCAATCTCCAATGGCAAAAGTGTATAGGCGGCTCCAACTTTGATTGTATTAATGACATTGTAGAATCAAAAGATACCATAGTATGTGTAGGATATACTTTTTCAAATGATGGAGATTTCGTCAACAAAAACAGAGGAACAGCAGATGCCTTTATAGTCTCTTTAAGGAAAAGTGATGGACATATCAACTGGCTGAATACTTTTGGCGGAAGCAGTTACGATGAATATAAAAAAGTGTTAGTCACTAAAGATGGATATGTTGTTATTGGTATCACTGGCTCTCAAGATAAAGATATGAAAGGTTATTCTAAGGGCAAATGGGACGGAATTATAGCAAAATATTCGTTTGATGGTAAACTAAACTGGATTAAAGTGTGGGGAAAAGACGGAAGTGATTATATCAATGATGCCTGTATAACACAAACTAACGAGATAGTCATAGCTGGGTGTTCAGAAGAAATTAAAAGTGGCTCGTTGGATGGATTCATAGCTTTGTTAGATTCTAAAGGCAAGCTTAAATGGTCATCATATCTCAGGGGAAGTGGAGAAGATGTCCTCCTCAAAGTGACTGAAATCTCTAAAGGCAAGTTTATAGTAGGTGGAATAAGTAATTCACCAGATGGCAATTTTAAAGGTAGAAACTTTGGAAATAATGATATTATCTTGGTTTCTTATGATAGACAAGGTAATCTAATATGGATTAATAACATTGGTGGTAGTAATGATGAAAAGTTTGTATCAATAGAGAAATATAATAACAAAATTCTCCTATGCGGGGTTTCAAATTCTAATGACTATCATCTGTACAGAAAGAATAAAGGAAAAAATGATATACTCTTAGCGCTAATAAGTGAAGAAGGCCAATTAGAAAAAGTCGAAACCTTTGGCGGGGAAAATGATGAAGTACTCTATGCAATCAGTATCAGCGGTAGTCAAATAGTAATGGTAGGAAATTCAAATTCTAAAAAAGGGATATTTAGAAGAATTTCTAAAGGATTATCAGATGCTTTTTTAGTATGTTTATTAAAATTTTGAAAATTTATAAAATTATATATTTTAAATTAGGAAATTGGAAGGCAGGGAAGAACCCAAAGATGTCGATTATCGACTTTACCAAAAGAGAGAAAGAAATAATTAAGCTTATTGCTGAAGGATACAGTAACAAAGAAATATCCAAAGTACTAAATATAAGTGAATGTACAGTGAAGACATATATTAAGATGATTATGTTAAAACTACAAGCAAGAAGCAGAGTAGATATTGCTGCCTATTATTATAAACATAAAGAGCAATTTCTTGATTTTCATTAGTAATTTACTTTTTCTTTACACGAATTAATTTTAAAGATTTAGTAAAAAAGAAGAATTTACTTGAATTTTATAATTTGCAATAATTAAAGTGTAAAAAAACTGGGAGTAAAGGTGGTGAAAAATCAAAAAAACAATGTACTCTTTAAAAAAAAAACTTACACCATTACAAAAGCTAAAAACAACAAAGTTGCAAAAGAAAAGTAGTATTTTAAAGTTTTAAAATCAAAAAAGGAGGGCTAAAAAGTGTTAAGAAACAAACTGAAAAAATGGAAGAAAATTTTACTTTCACTTATTGTTGTATTAAGTGCTGTGATAACTTATTCTATAGCCATCACCCCTGCAATGGCTGCTCGCCAAATGGAAAACTTAAATCGAGGTCTAATCGCAATCCAACGTAGTGACGGAGTGTACCTTAGCTGGCGTATGTTAGGAACTGACCCCTCAGATATAGGCTTTAACATTTACCGGAATGGTACAAGGATTAATACAAATGTGGTTACAAACAGAACAAACTTTTTAGATACAGGTGGGAATTCATCATGCACATATTACATTAAGCCAGTCATTAATGGAGCAGAAGGAACGGCTTCAGAAACAGTAGGAGTATGGACAACTAATTATCTGACAGTTCCTTTACAAAGGCCGTCTACTTCACCGTTAGGCGCTACTTATTCCGCCAATGATTGTAGTATTGCTGATCTTGATGGTGATAAAGAATATGAAATTGTTGTCAAGTGGGAACCAAGTGATGCGAAAGATCCGTCTCAAGATGGCTACACCAGCAATGTTTACTTGGATGGATATGAGTTGAATGGCACAAGAAAGTGGAGAATTGATTTGGGAATAAATATTAGAGCAGGCGCTCATTATACCCAGTTTATTGTTTACGATTTTGATGGAGATGGTAAAGCAGAAATTGCATGTAAAACTGCAGATGGTACAAGAGATGGTACAGGTGCTATAATCGGTGACGGCTCAAAAGATTGGAGAAATTCAGCTGGAAGAATATTAGATGGCCCAGAGTATCTGACAATTTTCCGTGGAACTGACGGTAAAGCATTAGTAACAACAAATTATATTCCACCTCGTGGTACCGTCTCTTCATGGGGCGATTCCTATGGAAACCGTGTTGACAGATTCTTAGGCGGGGTAGCATATGTTGATGGGCAAAGGCCTACTTTGATTATGTGTAGAGGATATTATACAAAAACCTATATAGTTGCTTGGAACTACCGAAATGGATCATTAACAAAAGTATGGCAATTTGACACAGGTGAAATGAACGATGGTTATAGAGATAATTATGAAGGCCAAGGCAACCACAATTTAAGTGTAGGAGATGTTGATGGAGATGGAAAAGATGAAATAATTTATGGTGCCATGGCAGTAAATGATGATGGTTCACCAATGTATACAACAGGATTAGGTCATGGAGATGCTATTCATCTTGCTGATATAATACCAAGTCGTAGTGGTTTAGAAGTATGGCAATGTCACGAAAATACTTCAACGGGCGCAGGAGCAAGTTTAAGAGATGCAAGAACCGGAACAATTTTATTGAGAGTTACTACTTCATCAGACTGTGGTCGTGCCTTAGCAGCAGATATCGATGCTAATTATCCTGGCATGGAAGTGTGGGCTGCTTCAACAGTAGGACTATACAGTTCAAACGGCACAAAAATTTCAAGTACTACACCCCCAATAAACTTTGCTGTATGGTGGGATGGAGACTTATTGAGAGAATTGCTTGATAATATTTATGTCTATAAATGGGATCCAAGCACCAATTCTACTACCACCTTACTAACCGCGTCGGGTTGTGCTTCTAACAATGGAACAAAAGCCACACCCTGCCTGACAGCGGATATCTTTGGTGATTGGAGAGAAGAAATTATCTGGAGAACGTCTGATGATACAGCTCTGCGCATATACACAACAACATATCAGTGTAACACAAAAATCTATACACTTATGCATGATCCCCAATATAGAATATCCATTGCATGGCAAAATGTAGGATACAACCAACCGCCACACACAAGTTTCTTCATAGGTAACGGAATGAGTACTCCACCAACACCTAATATTTACTTAGTGCCGTAAAATTAATTCAGAAAGAGAAGAAATTACATTTAACAATTTAAAATAAAATAGTTTTAAATAAAGAGAGTAACTGAAATGAAAGCTGAACTGGCCTCTAAAAATCAGAAAGTTAGTGTCCAAAAATAATAAATTTTCAATAATCAAAATTAAGCCAAGTGATAGTATTAAATATAAATTTTCAGTTATGATGGAAAAAATAAGAGGGTTGGTTTGGCAAAATCGCTAACCAACCCTTTATTATTAATTTTTACTGTTCTTTCTATGTCATATAGATAATACCAAACCACAATCTACTCAAGTAGATTTAAAATGAAAATTGTATGTACTGTCACAATATCAATGAGTAATAATCAAAAGGGTATCATAATTATGGTAAAATGAGATCATCAAAATCCCAAAAAACATGGCTAAAAAACGCGGCTATTAAACAAGTTCTAAACATGCATTGTTCCGAAAATAATCCAACTCGCCCATTTTATAACAGTTTCTAGAGAACTTGCTAAATTGCTTTATGTTGTCGGAAAGATCAGTATTCCTTACTTAAAATGCTAAAGACAAAGGCAATAGTTTTTCACAATAGAAAACTTGAAGCACATGAATTAGTCTCAATCAAATTGACAAAGTAAATGATAATAATTTTTCAGGTAACTCTAACTGCAGCTGTTGTTGTTACCTGTATTATCCCAATATGCCAAGGAGTTGTCCGCGATGCCCAATGGTGACATGCACTTCAATCATTTTTGATACCTTTTCGTGTTATAATAATCTATATTTAATATTTTAACTACTTTATTCAAACTATCACAATCATTAAAATTACTTGAATAATACATTTCTAAACTCAATATCCCCCAGAATCCTTTCATAGGTCCATTATCTATACAACAACCAACCCTTGGCATGCTCCATACTATTCCCTTATCCTCAAGCTTTTTTTAAATGCTTTGCTTGTATACTTGAAATCCTCTATCACTATGAAATATAGGTCTCGCTTCTGGATTAACTAATATCACTGCCTCAAATGTTTCAAACACTAACTCACTGCTATTCGAACGTCCAATAGAATAAGCTATATAACTTCTGTCTCGGGTAATAAAATATAATTGTGTACATTGTATAATAAAAGTTATAATGTAGTTGACTAAAATGGAAAAAAGTATCATTAATCAAACAGCTAAGGTATTGCTGTGATTAATACATTTTTTTATAAAAATTCTGAGCTTGCAATTGAGGCTATGGAAAGAGGAATCCACGTATATATGGAAAAACCTGTTGCACTTTCAATAGAAGAACTTGAAGAACTAAAGAGTGTGTGGAAACAAACAAAAGTAAAACTTTCGTCAATGTTGGGATTGCGCTATACACCCCATTTTTGGACTGCTTATAAACTTATAAATGAAAACAAGATAGGTAGAATAAGACTGATACATGCTCAAAAATCTTATAAACTTGGAATGCGACCTGATTTTTACAAACAGAGAAGAACATATGGCGGAACAATTCCCTGGGTTGGGATTCATGCTATTGATTGGATTTATTGGCTAAGTGGCAAGAAATTTAAATCGGTCTTTGCAAGACATTCAAAACTTTATAATAATGATCATGGTGAGCTTGAAGCCACTGCTTTTTGTAGTTTTGTAATGGAAGATGAAATTTTTGCAACTGTAAATATCGACTATTTGCGTCCAAACGATGCACCAACGCACGACGATGACCGAATTAGAGTTGTTGGTACAAATGGAATAATTGAAGTTATAAATGGAAAGGTTTTTTTGATTAATAATGAAACGAAAGGAGTTATAGAAGTTCATTTAGAATCACCACCTATTGTATTTTTAGACTTTATTAACTACGTAAGAGGAAAAGACGAGTGTTTAGTAAATGCTGAAGATAGTTTTTATGTTACTCTTTCTTCATTGCTTGCAAGACAGTCAGCTGACGAAAACAGGGTAATAACATTTTGAAATAACAATCTTTAACATAAAATAACCAATCAAGATCTAAATAAAAAGTGGGGCTATTCATAATTTGGATAGCCCCACTTAATTTGTGTTAAAATTTCATTACTTATTTTACATTATTTAAGGCTCTCATTAACATTGCAATGAATTCGGCTCTTGTAACTGATTTTTCTGGCTTAAATGTACCATCTGGATAGCCTTTCACAATGCCCAATTTGTACGCTTTAGAAATAATTTCAATGTATGAAGGATTATTTATATCTTTAAACTGTATAGTATCGCCATTGATAGTAATTCCTTGCTGTTCTAAAATCCTTACTAAGAATTTCACAGCATCTATTCGCGTTAGCAACCCATCAGAAACATTTTGG
Organism: Caldicellulosiruptor diazotrophicus; assembly: GCF_017347585.1. NCBI lineage: Bacteria > Bacillati > Bacillota > Caldicellulosiruptorales > Caldicellulosiruptoraceae > Caldicellulosiruptor > Anaerocellum diazotrophicum. The sequence goes on along the minus strand of NZ_AP024480.1, from coordinate 571,226 downwards.
CTTTCAAAAATTCCATTATCTATCATTTTCTTTATAGCATCTATAGCCCATTTTGGAACTTCTTTAGAAATTTCAATATCTTCAGCAGATTTCAAGCTAAATGCCCTATCCAATATAACAGCAGCCTCATAGTATGAAATTTGTTTTTCAGGTTTGAGTTTTAAATCAGGATATCCAGTGATTATTCCTTTAGAGATTGCTTGACTGAATGAATTATATGCCCAGTTATTTTCACTTATATCACCATAAATTTCTTGTAATTTTGCAGCTATTATTTGAACTACACCTGTTTTACTAATTTCTACCTGAACAGAATTCATATTTTTCTTAGTTAAGGCTGGTATCCATCTTTTATTCTGGGAATCAAAAACTAAGCCTACAACAACTTTTTCGTTTTTAACAACTTCGGGTGCTATTTTAACTTCTAAAATAATTGGTTTTTTAATATTTCCACCTTCGACGTTTACATTAATAGGTTGTGTAATTGGCATTCCTACATCTACTTTTTCTGTGTAGTTATTCATTATTTCTACTTTGAGAACTGGTTTATTACCATCTACAGACTGTGGTGGTACTGTAATTTTTGCCTGGTTACCTATGTCTATGTTTGTTATAGAGTCTTTATTTATATTAGTAACGAAAGTATTCTTATCTAAAGCCTGAGATTGAGGCATTGATTGTAATGATTCCTTTGAGCTTTCTTTCTGTGTTTTTTCTTGTTCTTTTATTGCTTCGGTTGTCGAAGTTGTAGCTTGCGACTGAGGAACTGTAATAATTGTTGTTACTGTTCCAGATGATGCAATTGGTTTTACACCAAAAATCCCATAAATTCCTCCTACATTATCAACAAAAGATACAATGCCCTTACTAATATTCAGTATCTGTCCATTCACAAGCTCCCATTTTGCCGCTGGGATATTGTATCTGTAAAGTTTTAATGAATTTACATCACACCCATTTATGTTAGCTGAATTAAACTCTATCTCTACCATAATTGGTAAGTTAATAATATTTTCGCTCTTTTTAATTTCTACAAAGTTATTAGTACTACTTAATTCAGAAAGCAACGGGATATTATTGACCATGTTAGAGCGTTTTATAGAAATCTTAGCACCAATTATTTCATCATTATTTTCAATTGTTACTTTAACTTTGCTGTTTTCAAAATACAAATCTACTTTACTATCGGAAGCTGACTTGTAGAACAATTTTTCTTCTGGGTCATCAGTTTTCTTCGGCTTATTAGTATAATATACGTCTTTAACTGGTAAATTGTTCGCCAAGACAACATCTTTTATATCCTCACCAAGATAAAAGCTTGTATGTGGTGGCTGATTGTAAGCAATGTTCTGCCATGCTATCCCAAGTCTGTATACAGGGTCATGCATCAGAGTATAGATTCTATATTGAGTGGGTATAGTAGTGCTATAAATTCTCAGCTCAGTATTATCAAATGTTGGATATATAACTTCTTCTCGCCAATCACCTAAAATATCGGCTTGCAAGCATGGATTTGCTTTAGTTCCATTAATACTTTTTACACCTTCAAAAGTTCTTATAATATCAGTTTTATCTCTTGTTTCATCATATTTGAAAATGCTAACATCATCGAGAAGCTCTTGCATTAGGTCCCCATCCCAGTACAGCGCAAAATTCATAGGAAGTCCTGCTGCCCGACAATCATTGCTAATTATCTTGCCATATACATTATATATACCTGCACCTTTGTTTACATCATTGAAATCACCAGCACCCCAAAATTCATAACCTGGCTCAGAAGCTATGTTTGCACAAACTCCACGTCCTGTGTCTTTATAAGCAAAGTAAGCTTGTAAAGTTTCGCCAGTTGCACCATCATGAAGCTCAAGCGAAGCTACAGCAGGTACCTCATGAACACCAAATACCTGAATCCCTTCACGGTCTGGGAAAAATGCACCTACATGCAATGCATCGCCATGCGAACCCAATTCTCTTCCCATTTCTCCATCCATTACATACAAGATTTTACCGTCATGGTCAAGCGTTAATGACCCAGCAATTATTTCATCGCATCCATCATTATCTACATCTGCTACCGAAAGATTGTGATTACCCATGCCTTCACCTTTGCCGCCAATTTCTTGAGTATCAAAATGCCATCTTTCTTGCAACTTCCCATTGATAAAGTCGTATGCAACAAAAGTCGTTCTTGCATAATATCCTCTTCCAAATACTATAGACGGTGTTGTACCATTTAAATATGCAACTGCTGCTAAGAATCTATCTGATCTGTTATACCATGTGTCACCCCATGAAGCAACACCTGTTTTTTCTATAGAATACCTATATTCTATACTATCCAATACTTTACCTGTTTCACCATCAAAAATGGATATATACTCAGGACCGCCCCATACTTTACCTGGAAATGCACCACTTGGTCCAAAACGGTATGCACCGTTCTTCGATGGGTCTCCGATAACACTTATTACTTTACTATAATCAACTTTTCCGTATGTTGTGCCATAAACGGTTGTACCATCAGCGGTCTTGACAACAAATTCGCTTCTTCCATCTCCATCAAAATCATATACTAAGAACTGATTGTAATGTGCACCAGATGTTAGGTTAAGTCCCATATTCATTCTCCACAACAGCGTTCCATCAAGTTTATATGCATCGAAGATTGTTGGACCAGTTAACCCTGTCTGTGAACTATCAATTGCATTTGAAGGCAACCATTTAACAATTATTTCATATTCACCATCACCATCTAAATCTCCTACGCTGCAATCATTTGCTTCATATGTGTAACTCTCCCCTGCTTCATTGATCCCATCTTCAGGCTTTTGAAGTGGTATTGAAATATAGTCTTTATCAAGTGCTGTAACCTGCATTTCTTCTATTTTTGTCCCATTTAATAAGGTTTCTATTTTGTATATGTCTCCTGGATTACCATCTGAATCTAAATAATTTGTTACTGTCAACGGTGTTATATTCAACTTCTGTCCATTTCTATAAATATTAAATTTTATATCTTTTTTGTATTCATCAGCTAACAATCTCCAACTAATAAATATACCATTTTCTGCTTTTAAAGCAATTAAACCTCTATTAAGCCACTCTGTTTGTCTTACAGCTTTAGACGGTGGTAATTTATTGTAGACATAACATACAGCATACTTCCCATATGTGTTGTCAACTGTGTTATCTTCTTTTAATATGCCTTTAAATGTATATATACCCGGCTTATCCGGTGACCTCTGACCACCAATGGATTCCCAATTCTGTACTTCAACTTCCTTTTTTTGACCACTCGCAAGTGTAACTGTAACCTTTGATGGAAGCCCTATTTGAGATACATCTTGTACAGTATTTACGTATACAGTTTTATAGGGCAACTTATCAACATTTATTATTCTGTTCTGTGGTATAGGTTTGTTGTAAATCCATACATTGTCTAAGTAAGTAGTCCATGTTATATTATTGCCGGAAGTTCTAATACCAACTAAACTCATTGACTTAAGAGTCCCGTCAAATGCAATTCCTTCTATTGAATAGGTAAATTCTACGACAGTTGAAGTTTCTGTATCTGTAATTTTTGTATAAATTAATTTATTCAAAACATCACAATTAACTTCAATATTGTACCACTTTTCTGGATCAGCAAAATATGTCATATAACTTACTGTTCCACCCAATACAAGTTTAAGCGGTGAATTTCTTGTATTATTTAATACCCAAAATGTGTTTCCTGACGAATCGACAAGTCTTAATTCCCCACCATTTTCATATGGATTTGTTCCTTTATCATTTAGTAGTCCTGGATACCAATCTAACTTAATAAGTATTGAATCTCCTTTAATAGTTTCACCAAAAGATTTTGTAGCAACACGTCCACCTGTTTGATTAATTTGTGTAAATTCCAGTTTAGGTGTTGAGTTGCCTTTTACATTACTTGTATTAATATTAAGTGTAGCATTTTGAGTGGAAAATCCCCAGTACTTCGGAACAACTGTAATTGTATCGCCAAAATCAGTTGCATATACCGCTTCATAACCCGGAATTTGTGGTGGAATAAATACAAGGTTTAATAGTCTTACATTAATTTGGGCAGTTATATTGTAATCATTTTTAACCCCAGTTATCCCGTCAACAATGAGATTGCCAATAAACTGATATGTCCCTTCCTGATTTGGATTATAATTATAACAACTCCAGCTCACTGGCACATTATTAACTACAACATTATTTTCAAGTTTTACATTAAGTGTTGTAGGGAAAAATGAAATTACATCATTAATAGAAGTACCCAAAGGAAAATCATAATTGTATGTGTAGCTACTTACAATCTCAACAATATTTTTAGCTCCTTGTATCGGAGCATCTGTTGTAGAGGTGTATATAAAAATATTATCTATATTTGTAGTAAAGTTCAAAGTATTTCCACTTGCCCTGTTTCCAATAATTGATATTTTTTTGATTTTGTTTAGATATATTATATTCTTCAAGTCAAGGTTATATGCTGAAAAATACTTTGAAGGGTCATCTTTGTTAAATATCTCAAACGAAACTGTTTCTGCACTAAAATCGAATAAAATGTGAACAGTTAACCATTTTTGAGTTGTGTCAATTGAGTTGATATAAGTAACTTTTGAAAGATCAATTCCTGTTGTTCCAACACTGTATCCTATAGCTCCGTTTGTCCCACCTTTTTTTACTAGTCTAAAAAGAGGATTGTTATTTTCATCGCTGATCAATACTTCACTATTATTTGCTGATGTTGAAACGTCCATCGGCTGCCAATCGAAAATTATTAATACTTTATCTTTTGTAGTTGAACTTGTAAACGTCTTAACAACAGAGCGCGTACCACTGCCTGAACCTTTTGCTTCTAAATATTTGTTACCATAAACATCTGTAACAACTGTTGAACTTGCGCCCGCACTTGCAGTAAATCCCCAAGTTGAACCATCTTCAAAGTTAGTCCCATCAAATAAAACATAGTTTGATGGGTCAAAAATATTATTGCCCTTTACAACAAATACATTTCCAAAGATATTAAAAAGTAAAAACGAAATCAAAACAACAAAAGCACATACCTTCTTCTTCACTCAAATTCCCTCCTTTTTATTTGTATTTGTTATTTTTTTGAATATTTTGTTTTAAAGCAATTATCACCTATGTATGTTTTGAGTAAACAAAGAACTCTAAGCATAGTATTTTTGTTTATGCATGATTATTTGATTTTATTTCTATGTTTTATTTTATATCTGCTATTTTATTTTGTCAATATTGTTTATCATTATTATTGTAAATATATTATTCTCTTACTCTAAAAAAATAAAAGAGCTATCCAAATAAAACTCAAGATAGCTCTGTACTTTTTAAAATAAATCAAGCTATTCTATTTTAAAATATAAGACTTTACCCTTTAAACATACTAAAACAACAGTAATCAATTAAACCAAACTCTCTTGTTTGTTTCGCCCATGGTACTTCTATTTCAGAAAATAGTTTTTTATTTACAGCAACCTCATCTATGATTTCTTTTATATCCTTGATATAAGTATATATCTTACCATTTTCATTGCTAATCTCTAAATATTCATCTGGAATACCATAAACACACCCCGATGATTCAAAAGCCCCGTTTGATGCTAATACAAAATTACGCGTTATTTCTAGTGGACAGTAAAGCTGTTTGCCTTCAAACAGATGCTCTACCATATTAATGTACATATTTACAAACAAATCTTCACGCCCACCATCAAATTCTTCTGTAGAGCCATCAATGTATTCTATTTTAAACCTATTTGCAAATGTCCAATAGACTTTTGCTTTTTCAGCTTCTATTATGATATAGGGTGGCTCTTCTTCCCTGTTGCATAGCGTTGAATAAAAATAAACCTCGATTCCCGTTTTTGTTATAATTCTCACACACGCTGTGTCTTCCCCTTCAATCTTGTGCCCGTGATAAAGTTCTGCAGTAACTTTCTGAGGCACACCCCCATTTTCTTCCAAGGTCTCAGCAATAATCAGTTCATTGTTCAAAAGATGTGCAAGAGGATTGTTTATTGTTCCATCCAAGACATAGTTGCCATTAACAATTAACTTACCAGCCCACGCATTTCTTTGATAATAGCTTTCATCCCTTTTCCAACGTCCAACACCAACAATTGATCTTATTCTGCCAAGTTTGCCTTCTTTTATATACTCAAGAAGTTTTCTAAATGCTTTACCAGAGGTGTTTTGAAAGTTCACGCTACAAACCCTTTTTGTTTTTCTCTTCGTCTCAATTATAGCGTCAATATCCTGAATTGTCACAGCAGGCGGCTTTTCAAGCAGGACATTAAAACCTCTTTCCATTGCATCAATTGCCATTGGAGCATGTAAATGAATGGGCGTTGAGATAGCAACAAAATCTAAGTCTTTATGATTTTCAAGCATTAATCTATAATCCTGATAATACTTAACACCTCGAGAAGCCAATCTATCAATCACTTCTTTATTTTTTTCGTAGCTTGTTGCAACAATTGCTCTCAAGTCAACCATCTTCCCTTGGAGCTGTTCTATTGACCGCAAGTGTATACTTCCAAACCCACTAATTCCAATAAGACCAACCTTTGCAATGTTCAAGACTGTACACCCCCTTTTAAATTATATTCATGGCTTCAGAACAGATTTTATTGTATTTCTGTTTTCCATATCCTCAAGAGCTTTTGTCGCATCAGTCAACTTGTAAACATTTGTAATCATCTTTTTGAAAAGTTCCCTGTTCTGCAGCACAACATTTACTGCCATATACAGATGTTTTGTGCTACTTACCCATACACCCTGATATCTTAAATTCTTTCTTACAATGTCATAATAACAGTCAAGTGTAACGCTGCCGTTTGGGTCACCAAAACCAAGTGATAAGTAGCTTCCACCATTTCGAACAAGTTTTATTCCCTCACTTACTGCTGATGGATGTCCCACAGCTTCAATTGCCAAATCGACTCCACGCCCATTTGTGATATCCATTATTATTTCCTGTCTTTGACCAGCTGTAGTCGAATTTCTATCAAGCACATGCGTTGCTCCAAATTCTTCACACATTTTAAGTCTTTCTTTTGTGCCACCAATCACAATTATATTTCGTGCTCCTCTAAGTTTTGCAAAAATGATTGCATAAAGCCCTATAGGACCTGGTCCTTGAATTAGGACACTGTCACCAAAATCAGGTGAAACAATGTCAAAAGCATGAGCACACGTTGCACCAGAACATGAGGCAGATACTAAAATTTCCGGAGCAACATTCTCTTTTATTTTTATAACTTTCGTATCTTTGTGAAGATAAATGTATTCCGAATAGCAGCCTCTCAAATACGGAGGTTCTGCGCAGCTAACGCTTATCCCATATGTCCATCTGTGCGGACACAGATAGCTTTCTTTTTTGACAGCACAAAAGTAGCACCTACCACACACAACACCCCTGTCCCAAATTATCAAATCTCCCTCTTGAATTTTCTCGCCATTTATATCACGCCACTGACCTGAAATAGCATACACACGTCCAACACCTTCATGCCCTAAAATCATGGGAAGTTTTGTGCGAGGGTCATTACCCCTGAACATATGCACATCAGAACCACAAACACCTGCTGCTTCTATCTTTACCAAAAGCTTACCGTCAGTTGGAGACATTAATTCAAACTCCTTCATCTTCAAAGGTTTGTTGAACTCTTCTAAAACCATTGCATAAGCTTTCATTCTTGTTTTCCCCCTACGCTTTTGGTTTTACCGACTGCATTGGAAAGACTTCAATTTGATTAGTCTCTTTGTTTAGCCTGCATACATGGTATACGTTGTATCTTTCATCTCTTGGCTTTGGCCACAAATCGCTGTAATTTTCAAACATCAAGTGCGGTCCTCTGCTTTCATCTCTTAAAATACAACTTTTTACAACTGCCTCTGCACACAAAAGCATGTTTTTTAGCTCTAAAAGATATTCATACTCAACAGGCTTGATTTTTCTTGTTTTCAACTCCTCAATTTTCATAAGTGCTTTTTGAAGTCCATCCTGATGTCTCACAACACTTGCGTACAAATCCATAACCCTATTTAGTTCTGATATGGCATTCTCCAAATCAATGCCATCTTCAGCTATATAGCTTTTATAGCTTTCAAACAAGCGGTTTGCTTGGCAAACTATAGATTCTTCATCGATTGAAGTATTCAAAGCAAATTCAAAGCTACTTTCCCCTGCTATCTTACCAAAAACCTGAGTATCCAAAAGTGCATTTCCGCCTGGTCTGTTTGCTCCATGTTGTCCGCCTGCACACTCTCCACAGGCATACAAGCCTTCAATAGCTGTATTTGCATTTTCTCTAATTTTTACACCACCCTGGAAATGCTGAATTGATGGTGCAATTTCTAACATTTGGTTTCTAAGGTCAATTCCCCTTTTCAAAAACCACTCAACTGTCTGAGGATTTATTTCACAGAGTCTTTCATATGGAGTTTTTCTGCTCCCAATCTGATTTTTAACTTCTTTATAATACCTTTGTTTTAAATCTTCTCTTAGATGTTCAAACTCAAATCCTTTGGGATTTTGAGTAAAGTCCCAAAACACCTTTCCACCACGTGCAATTTCCCTAAATACTGCAATGTCTATTAGGCATGTCTTATGCTCGTAGCTTATTGGCCAAGTTGCACCTTTTTCAAATACATCATTGTATGTGATAGGATAATTTAACAAAAATTCTTCTCCTTTTTCATTTACAAACCTGGGGACACATCTCATTATACTTCCCGAACACGCAAGTTTTGTTTTGGGGGATGAAAGACCTATCTGGATAAATTCCATGTTTACAAGCTGTGCTCCTGCACGAAGTGCCATTGCATACCCATCACCTGTCATGCGTGGTGGAAATACATTGCTTTTATAAATACTTCCTGCACCACCTGTTGCTAAAACAATGGCTTTTGCAAGTATTATGATATTTTGATTCTCTTTAAATCCAATTGCTCCGCAAACTTTGTTATTCACAACAATCAAATCACTTATCATCACATCTTCTAAAACTTCAATATCCTTCATCTCACCAAGCTTTCGAATCAATGCCTTTTCTATTTGAACAGCAGTATCAGGTCCTGTAAAACATGCACGCGCATATATAGAGCCGTCTGTCACAAATTGAACGGGTACGCCATTTTCTTTTACAAAGGGAACACCTAAACTATCTAAGTAAAAATAAGCATCGGCTGAGTTTTTTGCTAAAATCTCAGCCAAGTCATAATCAGAAACAAGTCCGCCAATCTCATAGATATCTTTTGCATGATATTTCCAGTTATCTTCACCTTTAGGCTCTGTTGTGGGAAGTGTGACATGGAATGCCATTCTATCAGAGTATGCAAGAGCTGTAGTACCACAACTTCCTATTTTTCCTTTGCTTGCCAGCAAAACTTTTATTCTTTTTCGGCTCTCATAGGCTCTTTCACACGCTGCAATTGCAGCTCTCAAACCTGCTCCGCCACTACCTACTACCAGCACATCTGCTTTGTATATCACTTTTAAACTTCACCTCTTCTTACCATTAAGATTGCCTTGGCTGGGCACAGTTCTGCACAAAGTCCGCAGCCATCACAGTTTTGATTTACTTTAAACTTTCCATCATCCTTTTCAATTGCATCATATATGCAAACTGTGAAGCACTTGCCACAAGATGTGCATTTTTCTTTGTCAATCCTTGCAACAGCCCAGTGCGTTCTGTCAACAGAGTCCATGTCAAGAATTTTGCCACATACCTTTCCTTTAAAATCATCAATTGTGTTGTAACCTTTTCTCTCCATGTACTCTTCTAAATACTTGTTTATCTTTTTTATAACCCCATAGCCATTCAAAATAACAGTTGTGCAAACTTGAACAGCCGACGCACCTGCCAATATGTATTTGACAACATCTTCTCCATTTATGGCACCGCCGCTCGCACTGATACTACATTTTACTTTTGGCGATACAGCGCTTATCCACCTCAAACCATACATAATTGCCCACGGACCACCATGCCCTGCATAACCGCCGTGCAAAATGGGTGCTTCTTTCTCAATATCAATGTCAAGCCCTGTAAATCTATTGAACATTACAAGCCCGTCTGCTCCTGCGTTATCGAGTCTTAAGGCATCAGACCCCGGATTTGTAGATTGAGGAGTCATTTTTGGTATTACGGGTATTTTGACATTGCTTTTGACAAGCTTTGTTGTGTGGACCATCTCTTCAATTACATCCATACCAGACATTATATGCACACCGTGAGGACATGAAAGGTTTAGCTCTATCGCATCAGCCCCTGCCTGCTCCATAAGCTTACTATACTCAAGCCATGCATCATCTGTGTAGCAGTTTATACTCGCAATGACTGGAATGCTTAGCTTTTGTTTTGCTTTGAATATAAATTCAGCATACTCTTGAGGGTTAAATTCGCTTGCCTGTTCATATGAGTAAAGCGTAAACGTGTTTTCATGCTTGACTATTTTAAACCGTGGAGTGGGTGCAATTCTGCATATTTCCTTTTGAAAAAGACTTTTTGTCACAACAGCCCCAGCACCGTTTTCTTCACATCTTTGAAGCCTCTCCACAGTTCCTGTAATCCCTGCTGATGCAACAATTACAGGTGATCTTAGTCTTAGTTTACTATATGTAATTGATAAGTCTGGCATTGTTATCACTCCTTCTGAAAAAAATTTTTAAAAAAACCAATAATTGGGTTACTACTTACAACACTAAAATCACCATTAAAAAATAGAAGTGTACCCTTTTCGTTTCCATAAATCTCCTATTCTTTTTTAACCTTTTAACCCTGTAGTGACAATTCCTTCAACTAGATAACGCTGGAAGAAAATAAATATTATAAACGAAGGAACAAGTGATAAAGTAGCCATAGCAAATGCTGCTCCCCAATTTGATACTGCTGTCGGATCAGAAAACATCCTCAAACCCAAAGAAACAGTATATAGCTCTGGTTTGCTGAGATAAAGCAAAGGTCCTAAAAAGTCATCCCATCGCCACAAAAACGAAAATATTGCCGATGTAATTAAAGCAGGCGAAATCAATGGCAAAATAATTCTGGTAAAAATTGAATATTTGCTACAACCATCAATTTTTGCTGCTTCATCCAATTCATTAGGAATACCTCTTATGAATTGAATCATTAAAAATATAAAAAACGGTTGACCCAAAAAGGCTGGAACAAGTAGTGGTTTAAACGAATTTACCCACCCTAACTTTTGAAACATAATATATTGAGGTATCATAACTACCTGATATGGCAAAAGCATGGTTAAAATCATACATCCGAACCAAAATCCTTTACCTTTAAACTTACATCTTGCAAAACCATATGCAACAATGGCTGATGAAATTACAGCACCAATTGTCCCAATTACAGTCACAATAAATGAATTTTTAAAAAAAACTGAAAATGGATATCCGGCAAAACCTTTCCACCCATCAACATAATTTTTAAAGAGCCATCTCTTAGGTAATAACTCATGAGCGTTTAAGAAAATTTCACTATTATCCTTAAATGAGCTAAAAAACATCCAGAGAAGAGGATAAAGCATTATGTAGCCAAATAAAAGTGTTATGAGATGAAATAGAAACATTCTTATCATCTTTGATCTTCTCATCAATTATTCACCTTCCTTTGATTCGTAATAGACCCAAAATGTAGAAGATTTAAATATAAAAGCTGTAAGTATTCCAATAATAATAAGCATTACCCATGACATTGCACAGCTATAACCCATATCATAGAACTGAAATGCTCGTCTGTAAAGATAAATAGCATAAAAAAGAGTACTATTTACAGGTCCTCCGTTGGTAATAATAAATCCTTGAGTAAAAGTCATAAAACTACCTATCATCTGCATTATCAAGTTGAAAAATATTATCGGTGTAAGCATTGGTAAAGTTATCTTAATGAACTTTTGCCAACTATTTGCTCCATCAATAATAGCTGCTTCATAATAGCTTTCAGGTATTTGTTTTAAACCAGCTAAAAATATTAACATAGGTGAACCAAATTGCCAAACTGCAAGTAATATCAATGTCCAGATTGCAGTTTTAGGATTTCCTATCCACGAAATATTTGAATCGATTCCAAGCAATTTTAATATAGAATTTATAACGCCATCACTTGTAAATAGTCTTTGCCAAAGTACAGCAACTGCGACACTACCTCCCATCATTGATGGGATATAATATACGGCTCTGTAAAAAGGAGTTAATTTACTTTTATAAGATAGCCAAAGCGCAAGAAGTAAAGCAAAAGCTAATTTCAAAGGGACAGTCACAAATACATAGAAAAATGTCACTGACATTGACTTCCAAAATAAAGGATCTTCCTTAAACATTTGAATATAATTCCTTAAACCAACAAATTTGGGCGGTGATAATAAATCATATTGAGTAAATGAAAGGTAAAATGTAGCCACAATTGGAATCAAGGTAAATACAAAAAATCCTACCAGCCATGGTAAAATAAAAACATATCCTGCTATATTTTCAGAATTTAAAATCCTATCAACTCTATTTTTTAATGGCATTTTATAGGTTATTTTTGACATTAAATTATTTCGCCTCCTTATATACAGGAATTTAAACAAGGGGCTGTCCACCCTTCTGGATAGCCCCTCGTTTTTTAAATGACTCTATTTTCTTACTATTTTTTATTTCTCATAAGTATTTGGTTTGCCTTTTGTATAAACATCTTGGCAGCTACTTCCGGCTTTATCTGACCATACAAAACTTGATCATACAAATCTTTAAATAGCTGACCAACTTCAGTTCCTCCTGATGGATCGGGTGGATCAATAGGTGAGCAGTTTTTCTCAGCAAGTGCTATATAATCAAATGTCTGTCTTACTGCTGGTTCTACTGCATTTTTAATACCTTCTCTAACTTTAGATGAAATAGGCACACCTCGCTCTGCTAACAAGATTTTGTTTGCCTCTACACTATTCGTAAAGAAATTTATAACTTTTGCTGCTTCATTTTTATATTTTGATGTTGCTGCAACAGAGAAAAATTGAGAGGGTTTTAAATACAATCCTGCCCTTTTTCCACCCTTAGGAGGTAATGCTAATGCTAACGGACGTTTTGCTGCGTTTGCTGTTGCAACAAACATATTACTCCACGTCCAGCCAATCCATGTCTTCCCTTTAACAAATAAACTGTCTTCAATTGTAGAAGTTGCTGAAACTTCATCTGGTCTTGCTGTATATCCACCTTTTAAGAGTTCCAAATTGATATTAAATACATCAACAATAAATTTTTCTTGAGTAAATCCTAAACTTGTCCCATCGGGCTTATATAAGCTCTTACCTTGCTGCCTTACATAGTATTCAAGTAAGAATTTTGGATCAGCTGTTAATGCCAAGTCTGCTCTAATTTTGGTTTTTTGATAAACTTTTTTAATAATCTCCTTGTAGTCATTCCAACTCCAGTTACCATCTTCAGGTATCTTCACACCCGCTTTTTTAGCCACAGCAGGGTCATAAATAATTGCCAAAGCGTTAGTTCCTAAACTTATAGCATAAACCTTTCCACCGATTGATCCACTTTTTATACTTGCATCACTTACATCTTTCAAATTCAATATTCCATTTTTCGTATAAGGGGTCAAATCTGCTAATAAACCTTTTTGAACATATTGAGCTAAATACATGTAGTCCATCTGAATAATGTCAGGCAAATTCTTTGCTGCTGCTTGAGTTGTAAGTTTATCCCAGTATCCAGACCAGCTACCAAATTCAGTGACAAAACTTACCTTACGATTAACTTTTGCCCGATATAATTCAAGCACTTTTTGAGTCCTGTCATGACGTGTTTGGCTTCCCCACCACGCAATCCTCAGCTTTATTGACTGAGAAGATCCAAGAGCAGTTTGTGAAGTCTTTATCTGAGTGGTCAAAACGCATGAAAGTAAAAACAAAATAGCAAAAAGGATTGACAAAAACTTTCTCACTGAACTTCCCTCCCTTTATGTTTTTTGTAGTAATATTTACAATTGCTCTTTTAAGAGCATTTTTGCCACAACACTCCAAAAGAAGAAAATATTTTGTCTTTCTTAATTTATATTTTTTGATTTGTAATCGTAATTTAGCTTATTGAGTTTGTATTTATTTTAATTATATTAATTTGACTACTAAATTTATAAAATATCTTTTAAATCTTGTATTTACCATTACTAGCTTCTTTCTAATAGATACTGAACTTATCATCAATATAAATTTCGCTCAATTGTTGTTTTTTGCTTTGTTTTGTCTATACATTCACTTTTCTTGTGTTTGTTATTAAAAATATTGTTTTATTAAATCACGATTTTATTTTATCAGTTTGTTTTTGTTGTGTCAATATGTATATTTTTAATTCTTCAAAATGGTAAACCACAAACTCAATTCAGTCAAACTATTGTAAAACTTTTAGAAAATTCTGTACATAAAAAGTTACTCATTTATTTTCTTTCATACTTTCCCATCTTTTCTTTAGTAAAAATGCTGCCATCTTGGGCTGTCTTTGCCTTGTAAAGATTCCTTTTCTGTTGCCCATAACCCTTCGAACCTCTTGTTTTGTTGCAAAGTCTGCAAAGTTCCATATGTGCTCACCTATCACAAAATCCAGCCTGTCAAATACCCTATGATACCTCTTCAGCATCTCACACTGATATTCTTCAGAAAACATCATTGGAGGACTTGAATGAAATCCTGCAATTGTATCTGCCCCATACTCTGTTATTATCACTGGTTTTTGATAAAGCTCAAACCACCTTTTCAGCTCCTTTTCAAGCTGGAACTCTATCAAATCCAACCTGCCAGGATCAGAATACCATGAATAGTACCTGTTTACACATATAACATCAACAAGACTCGCTACTTTAGTCTCATCCGGAAAAGAGGATTCAACCAGCGTCACCGGTCTTGTCGGGTCAAGCTTTCTCACCTCATCTATTACTCTTTTGAAATACTCATATGCCCCATCTTCATATGTTGCAGCCTCATTTGCCACACTCCACATAATCACACTTGGATGGTTTTTATCCCTTGCAATAAGTCGTCTTATAACTTCCAAGTGATGTTCTAATGTCTTTTGATTTACTCTCTCAGGGGTAAACACTTTTTCGTTTTTGTTAAAGAAATTCATGCCAACAGCTGGTGCCTCGTCAATTACCAAAAAACCATACTCGTCTGCCAAGTTTAAAATCTCTTCTGCATAAGGATAATGTGATGTTCTGAATGAGTTTGCTCCTATCCATTTTAGGAGGTTGAAATCTTTCACAGCTATCACAGGGTCGTATCCCTTGCCTCTAATATCACTGTCTTCATGCTTTGCCAAACCTTTAAGATACATTGGCTTACCATTTAGGTAAAGTCTTTTGCCCTTGACTTCAACAGTCCTTATTCCTACAGGAAGATAATATTCATCTATAGCTTTACCATCACGTACTAAAGTCACATTTAGTTTGTAAAGATATGGATTTGAAGGCTCCCAAAATATTGCATTTTCAACTTCTATCATACCCTCTGGGCCTTCCACTTTGGCTATTTGTCCTCCATCTTTATCATATAAAGTTGCTTCTATGTGACATTCATCCTTCTTTTCACCATTCACAACCACCTTAAAGCAAACTATCCCCTTTTTGTCATCAATTTGTGTCTCCACTTTAATATCCTCAATATATGTTTTGGAAGTGGTGTAAAGCATAACTGGTCTGTGAATACCTGAATAGTTGAAAAAGTCAAAAAGATACTCCTGAGTTTTATACCCTTCTGGATGCATTGGGTCATTGTATTCTCTTATAAATCCTGGTGGAAGACAGCTCCAGTCTAAGATATTGTTGATAACAATTGTAAGTCTATTCTCACAGCCAATTTGGGCAAATTTATTAATCTCAACTTCAAAAGGCAAAAATCCACCTTTGTTCTGGGTTATTTCCTTACCATTTAAAAATACTCTTGCGTGATGAGTAGCACTTCCAACTCTCAAAACTATTCTTTTGTCCTTCCAACCTTCAGGTATGTAAAATGACCTTTCATACCACACATCACCTATGTGGTCTCTTATGCTCTCATCCTGGGTTATGTCGTTATAGCTTGACGGCACAGGCATCAAAATAGCATCTTCAAGGGGTTTTTCAAACCACCTCTGTTCATACCCTTCCCTGTCAACTTTAAATCTCCATATGCCACTAAGGTCTTTTACCTCTCTTGTTCTTGTCTCACGTGGATAAAGCATAGCTTACAAAACCTCCTTATAAATTTTTTCAATTTTCCATAAATGCTCAAAATAGAGGTTATTAACTATTTCACAGATTAAATTCCTCACCTTTAATTATTTTTTCTTCTCCTGACTTGCCTTCAATTCGTACAATTTTATCTTTGTATTTTACATTAACATCTTGCCTAAATCCAAATTTAATTTTAACTTTTTTGAGTTTTCTGTTCTCCCATTCAATATCAATAATATGTCCTCCTCTTGCTTTGAGCCCTTTGATATAACCACTTTTCCAATCTGAAGGTAGGGCAGGTAAAATTTCTATTATTTCATCATACGATTGCAAAAGCATCTCTGCAATTCCTGCAGTAGCACCAAAGTTCCCGTCAATTTGGAAAGGTGGATGGTTATCAAATAGATTAGACAGTGTGGATTTTCTTAAAAGCTCTAAGATATTCTGATATGCCTTCTCACCATCTTTTAGCCGTGTCCAAAAACATACTATCCATGCCCTACTCCAGCCTGTGTGCCCTGAACCAAAAGAAAGTCTTCTTTCAAGCGTTTTTTTTGCTGCTTCAAAAAGCTGCGGTGTTTTTTCTTTTGTTATTTGGCTTTCAGGATACAGCCCAAATAGGTGAGATATATGACGATGCCCGGGCTCTGCTTCTTCATAGTCTTCAATCCATTCTTGAATTTGACCATGTTTTCCAATTTTTATTGGTGGTAATCTTTTTAAAGTTTCCTTTAACTGCTGTGCAAAGTCAAAGTCCATATTTAAAACTTCGCTTGCTTTAATAATTCTGCTAAAAAGCGCTGTTATGATTTGAATATCCATAGTCGGTGCATATGTTAAACTGCATACATCTCCATTGGGAAGAATATATTTGTTCTCCGGTGATAAAGACGGACATGTCACAAGATAGCCATTGTGGTCTTCAACCATATAGTCAAGCAAAAATATAGCTGCTTCTTTCATTGTTTCATAGTGAGATTTCAAAAATTCAACATCACCTGTATATTCATAGTGGTCCCATATATGAAGGCACAGCCAAGCAGCACCCATCGGCCAGTGAGTTGCAGGTAAATACACATCTTGAGGTGCAGTATCACCCCAGATATCTGTATTGTGATGTGCACAAAACTCTCGACATCCATACATCTTTTCAGCCGTTTTTCTTCCTCTTTCTTTCATTTTTTCTATCAAATCAAATAGTGGTAGGTGACATTCAGAGAGATTGCAAACTTCTGCAGGCCAGTAATTCATTTGTGTGTTGATATTAATAGTATATTTGCTATCCCATGGTGGCAACATATCCTTGTTCCATATACCTTGCAAGTTCGCAGGAAGGCTGCCAGGCCGGCTGCTTGAAATTAGTAAATATCTGCCAAACTGAAAATACAGAGGTATCAAACCCAAATCAGTTTCGCATTCTTTCAAGCGGCTAAGCCGCTCAGGTGTCGGTAAGTCAAGCTTATCCTGGTCTTCAGTATCGATATAAAACTCTACCCTTCTGAACAAAGAAGTATAATCAGCAATATGGTCTTCATATAGCTTCGCAAAACCCTTCTGAGCAGCTTTCTGGAGTGTATTTAAAGTATGTTCAAAATAGTCAGATGTTCTGTATGTGGTTGCAGAAGAAATTAGCAATATAACTTCTGATGCATCTTCTACAAATAACGTTTCACCGATTGAAAAAACTCTGCCATCTGGTGTCAATGCCTTGACCATTCCACAAAACGAAAGCCCATTTGCGCCGCCGTTGAACACCTCAATAAATATTGTATCATCTCCTATGCGACCGCACCTGTCAACATATTTCCCTTTTTCTCTTCGCAAGACTGCAGAAAAAGAAATGCCTTTTTCTTTTTTACATTCAAACCTTCCTACAATCACATTATCAGGATATGAAGCAAAATACTCCCTTTTAAACACTATTCCATTTAGCTCAAAATTTACTTTTGCAACTGCTCTTTCAAGATCAAGTTCACGACTGTACTTTTCTACCTTATCCTCATTAATATCAAAATCTATATACAAATATCCCAAAGGCTCATAATGCCCCTGGCTTGGTGGAGTGGCCGTTAAAGCAAAAGTAGCAAGCCTTTCTGCTTCTTTTACTTCTCCTTTTAACAAGAGTTCTCGTATACGAGGTAGATACTGTTTAGCATCAGGATTTTCTCTTTCCATGGGTCCTCCCGACCAGATGCTGTCTTCATTAAGCTGAAGTATTTCCTTTTTAATAGTTCCATAAATCATAGCCCCCAATCTTCCATTCCCTATCGGCAACGCTTCATTCCAATCATTGGCGGGAGTATCAAAGAATATTTTTAAGCTGCTATTTTCTTTCATATCATATCCCTCCAGGTTAATTATATTATTTTCATAGCTCATCTCCAATAAATTCAAGTGCAAGCAATGCGTTTAATGACCACTGAGATGCTATATTAGTTGAAATAAAAGGAACTTCCACAACAGGCTCAGGTACAGTTGCCAATTGCAACTTGATACCTCCATCACAAATAAATTTCAGCCAGGGATTTTTGTTATAGTCTAAAAACATCTGCCAGATTTCTTTTTTCAATTCAGGAATATTCTTTTTCATTGCAGCAAAGGCAGCCATCCCAATATTGAGCATGTTCAACTTAAATCCAAAGCTTGGAACGCCCCAGCTTTTTAAAATCTCATCTTTGTTTTCTTTAAATTCGGTATAAAAAAGCCCCTGCTGAGCACACAACTCTTCAAATTCTTTATCTTCAAAATTCTTGACTATTTCAAGCCAAACAAGTGTGTTTCCAAAACAAAATACAAAATTTGAACCACCAGTGTATTCAATAGGTTTTAACTGGGTTTTTTCGGAATCATAGGCAAATACACCACCCGAAATAAATGCTGCTGGATTTTTCTTCAAAAAATCCAGTATTTTTATTATCTTTTGTTTATAAATCTCTTCCTGGTACCTTTCCCATCTTACAAACCAATTGGCACAAAAGGTCATAACATCCGGTCCAACCCTTATGTGTACTCTATTTTCAGGATCATTCGTAAAATACGCACGCATAGGGTCCATGTGCATAATTTGTTTGTCAATATCTTTTACATCATCCATAAGCTGGCCTATTCTTTCATCGGCAGTAAGATAATAGTAATACCTGTGAAGGTATGCCATGCTAATTCTCACTTCTTTGCAACCACATCCCCAATGAACAACATTGTGCCTTGAACCCAGTCCCTTGTATTCCCCAAGATGATACACATCTACTTCTGATGTATGTCTTGTCATTGCCTCAGCCATTTTAAATATATCAAAACGTCCTGTTCGCAAAAACATAAGCCACAACCAAATGTTTGGCACAAGCTCTGTGTTCTGCCAAGCATATCCACCAATATCATATTTCCACATATGTCTTACTATATCGTAGCTATGCATAAAATCACCATAGTCCCAAAATCCGTACCACTTTCTTCTCTCAACTTCCTTTAGATAAAAATCAACAATAGCTGTCAGTATTCTTTCAATCTTTTCTTTCTTGGAGTTGCTATTATCCGGTAAATTTAATCCTTCAAATATCTCTGTCTCTTTATACCTTTCAGGGCTACATACAAGAAGAGGTGAAAATCCTTGCATTTTTGCATATTCCAAAAGCTGCTCACTTGTTGGAGCATAATCAAAACAGTACAGCCACAGCTCATTTGTATTAGCTATACCATAGGGAGTACTTCTATACTCATCAAACCCTTCATATGAAGAAGATGTGTATGTACCAAAATCATAGTGTCTCAAATCCATAACTTCAGCATAAGGGGGCCAAAGCCAAACTATTAAATTTGCCTCAGAAGAAGTTAAAGCTTTTACCTCAAATCCTGAAGGATATTTTTGCCAAAAATCCTTTAAAGCTACTCCAAGCCCACCATTCTCATCACCAACATACGCAAACCCCATAGATCTTCTGCCTTCTGTTGCTTTTACAAAACTGCACTGGCAAGATGTACGTTTTTTAATAACATAGTGCTCGGAAGAATCTTGAAAAAGAATAAATTCATCCCACTCTGGAGTATTGTTAATCTCTCTAATATAATGGTGGTCCTCGTCAATATCAAAATCTACCGGTTGTCCATTGACCTGATTTTGAAACATTGTTATGTATCTCTCTTTTCTGTACACATCTATCAAATTTTTTGGTGACTCACAAAAAAGTCCACTGTCCCCTCCAAATCTTACAAATCTATTGTACAGAGGAGAGTGCAAAGGAAGATCAAATTTTAAGCCCAATCCTTTTATAAAATCTTGATGGGGATTTCCGTTGTAAATAAATGTATGGACAATCTTAATTTTATCTGAATTTGCATAGAAATATAATCTCAACTCAAAAGGTAGCCACCCTTGTTTGAGTAAAGAGCCATCAAATGTCATCTTGGTATTTCGCAAATGTCTTCCCCACACCTTTATAACACATCTCAAAGGTCCGTGAGACTCTACTTTTGCACCTAATATTTGAGGAATGTATTCTTCTTCAACTTTAGTCCTATATCCTGTAAAATTAGAAATTCTTTCTGTAATAAGAATTTGCGTGAGATTAGAGCAAATAATCTTTTGTCCTACTTTTAAATATTCAATAATTTTATCTCCGGTCTTGCTAATTTTGCACTCAAGCTTGCCTGTTATAACGCTAATATGATCTTTGCCTTCATAAACTTCAACCATTGTTTCGAATTTTGTTACGGTATCTTCTTCAATACATGCAAAGAGCTCATCAGGTAAATTGGTGCCAAAGAAAGCAGCGTGGCTACTCACCTTTACCGACCCATCACCCCAGTATGAAAGTGCCCAGTTTTGAGTAGGAATAATACTTCCATCCTTGTTTCTTACAATAACATCTTCTGTATTCCTTAGTTCTCCTTTTTTCCATGGAATACAAAACGTTGCACCAATATTGCCTACCTGCGGTTTTATAAGCCATTTTAGCTTTATTTCTTGCATTTTTTAAACCTCCAAATTCAATAAGTGTTTTAAAAAAAATCTCGTGCGAAATATCAGAAATATTTCGCACGAGATTAAATATTTTTTTTACTAAGTATTTAATTGAGAATCTTATACAAGTCCTCTTTATATGGAATATTCTTTTTGTACTTACGATACAGTGCATTTACTTCTTTTATAATCTGGTCTCCACCCTGCTTTCTCCAGTTGTCAAGAACTTTCTTGAAGCCCTGGTCATTGAGCTGACCAGTAATATACTTAACACGTGCATCCTCAATCATATTATCAAGTGTGACACCGCGTTTGATATAGGTATCTGACATACCTATCAACGCTTCTGCTGGGTTTGGAACAAGAATATTGAGCTTTTCATTTAAAGCCTGCATATCTGCCTGTAGTTGCAAAAGTGGAGTCATATATCTTGGTGTTCCACCATTTGCAGGATAAAAATGTAGAACCTGATTAAGCCCGCTTATTTCTCTTGACAAATCTGCTGGCAAGTTAGGAATAGGATCTATTTTACCATCTACAAGCTTATAGTGTCTGTTTGGCAGTCCATAACCAAACAAGTCCTGTATTGTTCTGTCACCAAATTTATCTAATATCGACATTACTTTCTTGAATGTATTCATATCTTTTACACTTGTCTTTGAAACCATTAAATATCCTGAGTAACCAGAAGTCGGCATATTTCTTAGGCCGTATTTACCTTTGACAGACACAACAATGTCCATTATATCCGTATCTTTTGCATCTTTTGGAATGATACCGTTGTTCTTGAGGCCATTGTAAATTCTGTTTGCAGAGTCTATAACGTCAATTTTTACTCCACCTTTACCCTGTGAGTAATAATCTTCCCATCTTGCACCTGGAACACTTGGGAAGTCATGGTTAAACAGCTTTTCCTGATACATCTTTCGCCAGAATTTTAAATTTTCAAGATATGCATTTGTTAAGAAAGACGGAACTAACTGTCCGTTTTTGTTCAACCCCCATCCATTCGGACCACCAAACCATGTGAGAGTAATATAGAATGGTCCATTGTAGTTGCAAACAATCATTCCATATGTGTCATTTTTTCCATTTTTATCTGGATCATTGTAAGTAAACTTCTTTAACATGTTGTACAAATCATCAATAGTTTCAAGTTTAGTAATCCCAACATTTTTAGCCCAATCTTTTCTATATACAATTCCATTTCTTCCTAAAGTTCTTGATCGCGGTATACCATATATTTTACCATCAATTGATGAGTTCCAAAGAACTATATCTGGAATTGTTTTCAAATTCTTATATTGCTTTATATACGGCCCAAGTTCCCAGAATGCTCCTGCTTTGCAAGCACCAATTATAGATGCAGTCTTACCTCCAACATAAACCACCATTGGAAGATTTCCACTTGCTAACATAATGTTTAATTTGTCATTGTAACCATCAGCAGGTACCCATGTAAACTCCAGGTCAGTTTTTAAGTACTGCTCTGCTTTTAAAATAACTGGACTGTTTGAAGGCGCAGGTTCTGTCCCAAAATACTGAGCCATGATCGTGAGTTTAAACGAATACTTTGATTTTGATGCACCCAATACTCCAATTGATGTTAACAATAAACCTACAATACAGATGCTAACTACAAATAACCTCAAAATCTTCTTAACTTTACTCATAAATTAACTCCCTCCCGCTTTTTGTTTTTGAAAATAAATTTTTTGGAGTTTGAATATATCCTTTTTTTATAACACATTTTACATCTTCACATCACTCCTTCAATGAACCAATAAACATACCTTTTATGAAGTACTTCTGAAGCCATGGATATAAAAGCATTATTGGCAAAGTAGCCACAACAATTATTGCCATTTTCAGCGACTCCTGTGGGGGTTGGAAATTGGGATCAAATTGTGTTAGATCAGAAGCAAGTGTGGTTGACAACATTACT
The DNA here is from genome assembly GCF_017347585.1 of Caldicellulosiruptor diazotrophicus. Classification (NCBI taxonomy): domain Bacteria; kingdom Bacillati; phylum Bacillota; order Caldicellulosiruptorales; family Caldicellulosiruptoraceae; genus Caldicellulosiruptor; species Anaerocellum diazotrophicum. The sequence continues at coordinate 548,074 of NZ_AP024480.1, read as the reverse complement.
ATTTGCCTTAAAATTAGCTGTACAGGCCACTTCTCAGCATCATTTATATACAAAAGTGCTCCAAACCATGAATTCCAATGCCCTACTCCATAGAACAAAGCAAATGTCGCAATAATAGGTTTTGAAAGAGGAAGTATTATCTTCCACAAAACTTGAGCTTCTGTACAACCGTCAATTCTAGCAGCATCTTCTAAATCTTGTGGCATTTCCTGGAAAAAGTTTTTTACAACGAAGAAGTTAAAGGGGCTAATAGCTCCTGGCAACCACAGTGCCCAATAAGAATTTAAGAGGCCCAGACTTTTTACCAACAAATATGTAGGAATCATTCCTCCACCAAAAAGCATTGTAAATATTACGCCATTTAATACAATGCTTCTGCCTATAAAATGCTTTTTTGAAAGAGCATATGCCATTGTAAATGTGAAAAACAGATTTACCAAGGTACCTCCTACTGTGATAATCACACTGTTGAACATACTACGAAGAAAATAGTTTGAAGCAAAAATAAATTTATAGGTGAGAAGAGTAGGATTATGAGGAATTATAAAGAAGGTCCTTGTTTTTATTTCCGAATCTGGCGCAAAAGATGCAGCCAACACATATAAAAATGGTAAAACGGTTATTATTGCCCATATTCCAAGAAATACATGATTAAAAACATCAAAAATAGTACTTGCTACTGTCTTATTTTGTTTCATTTTTGTCACCTCTCAATTTACCGAAATAAAGATTAAAACAATGAAGTTTCAGTAAATTTCTTAGACAGATAGTTAGAAACCTGAATCAAAATCAGTCCAACAACAGACTTAAAAAGACCAACCGCTGTACTGTAACTGTACGCTCCTTGGGTAACACCTACTTGATAAACATATGTGTCAAACACTTCTGCTACCGACCTGTTAATAGGATTTTTCATCAAAAATATCTGTTCAAAGCCAGTATCAAGAAGATGTCCCAATCGCAAAATGAAAAGTATGATTACCGTACTCATAATTGAGGGTATTGTGATATGCCACGTCTGCTGCCACCTTGTTGCTCCATCCACAATAGCAGCCTCATATAATGTTGGGTCAACATTTGAGAGTGCTGCCAAAAAGATTATTGTTCCCCATCCTGCTTCTTTCCATATACTCTGAATTATTATAAGGGCTCTGAACCATCTTGGATCTGTCAAAAATTCAATTTTTTTGCCCGTTAAGCTATACAGAATATTGTTTATAACCCCTGTCTCACTTGAGAGAAGCACGTATGTAATACTTGCTATGACCACCATTGATACAAAGTGAGGAACATAAACACATGTCTGAACAATTCTCTTATAAACCTGATTTCGCACCTCGTTGATAAGTAACGCCAAAATAATTGGTACAGGGAAATAGAAAAGTATATTGTAAAATGAAATTAATAGTGTATTTCTAAACAGCATCGGAAAATCAGGGTCAGTGAAAAGTGTTTTAAAATGCTCAAAACCTACCCACGGACTTTTCCAGAACCCTAAAAACGGATTAAAATCTTGAAAGGCAACTACTATACCAAACATCGGAATGTACCTAAAAATGATAAAGTACAAAATACCCGGTAGAGCCAAGATATACAGCCATTTGTCTTTTTTCAGTCTTTTCCATATAGAAGTGGTAGCTGTCATTAAATCATTCTCTCCCTTCTTTTTTGGTCCATTGATAATATTGTTTTTCATCAAACTTCCATTATTTTTGTCGGTATTAATATTGAGATTTGAATTTTGTTTTTGGTTTAATTTTATTTTAATACTTTGTTTTTGTTGTGTCAATACCTATTTTTTTATTTTATTTTTGAACATCTACAAAGATTTTTCTACTTTTAAAGCGAGCTAAATATTGCTACAAGGAAAGACTTACAAAACCAAAGGCAGTCACCTCTCTCCCAAAAAGAATGATTTGCGCAAAAAATTGAGCTTTAAAATATTTATTCGAAAGAGACAATAGTAACAGGAGGCAACAATCCTGATTGGACCATTTCCAGGTCAAATTTCAGAGAAATGGAAAGATAAAAGTTCTTCTCTGCCTCTTTTCTTAATTTTTCCAATTGTTCTTGTGTTCCAAGTAGAGCTGCTGCAGGGGTGTTTTGAACTTCAATCACAAGTTCATTCTCACCAATTTTCAATGCCTCTGTTATATCCCACATAAAAGGCGAAAAAGCTCTTACACCAAGATATCTTTTATTTAACCAAACCTTTGCAGAGTACTTTACATTGGGGCAGTAGAGGAAAAGATGTTTATTTTTAATAAAGTCATCATGAAAAAACGAAAATATTTTTCTATAAACTACACTGCCAGAATAGTCACCAAAGCCCAAGCTTTGCCAATCTTTTAAATCTGAAAACAAAACAAAATCTTTATCAAAATGAATTTCCCAGTTATCGTTTAATTCCAAGACTGTCCGCGGTAAACTTCCAAGCAGATCTGTTTTTTGAATTCCATCTACATACTCATCACTTGCTATTAAAACCAAAGTCTGATATGGATGCATGTAGAGATCTAATTGTATATTATTACCATTACTTCTAATATTTGAGGCCATCAAAAATTTATTTCGCATTTGATCCCATATATATACATTTTTCTTGTAAAATTCCAATATTATCTTACCCAAAAATGAAGTAGATGAATCGTTGAAGAGAAAAATCAGATGATTGCCTTCTATTCTTTTATGAAGAACTCTAACGTCCCTGCTGTCTACAACAGTGATATCTTTTTCAACCATCTTTGATAGCTGCTCGATACTGTCAACAATCACACCCATTTCTCTATCTACAAAGTGGAAAAACGATGTAAATGTTTTGTTATAAACAAACAAAGGAGAGTTTTCGAAGAAAATAATCTTCCCTCCTTTACTTGAGAAAAGCTTTAAAAATCTGAACAGATCTTGTGGCAAATACTTTATAGGCGGAAGAATAACAATGTCGTATTCTTTTCTATTGTTAGCGTATATTCTATGGTTTTTAATTTCCAGATATTCTAAAAGAGAATGGTCAAAAAAATCAAAATCAATCTGGTTCTCTAAAAGTGCATTGCCAATTTCCATTGCTTTTGAAGCAGACATATTTTCACCTGCCCACAGATCCGGTGTAGGAAAGTAAACCAGAGCCTTTGTACAAGGGGTGCTTACATAGAGAAGATATGAAATGGTATTAATATACTTAATTACCTCTGGAAAGAAATAATTTTGTGGATGGTCATAAAGATACTTGAAGATTGAGGTCAAAAATAGATTTATGTCCATTGCAAACTGGTAATCAACCACCCATTTGATTTGTTCAACAGATATACCTTGTCCATATACTGCAAAACTCTCTGAAAAGGTCTGAGCAACATTTTTAATATGAGAAACAGAAGAAGCGTATTTAGGGAATATTGCTTTTTTGTCATACCAGATTTGTCTCCAAATTACATCAATTGCTGGAATATGAACATACTTCATATGCGAAAAGAACTGTCCTTCAGATTTGGTAAGGTGTTCTATCTTATCTTCATGATTTAGATGTACTACAAATTTGAGGCCATTTGCTTCACACCATTTGTAGATCTGCTTAAAGAAAGTATTTGTAAAAATATTGCTCCATACATCCCAGTAATCTGCTTTTACTCTTTTTATTTCTTCATCTAATTGCTCTTTAAAGAAATACGGTATGTACTTTTTGACATCGTATCCTTTTTCATTGTAAAATATATTAAATATATTGTCCGTATATGGTATTCCAGAAATTGAGTAATCAGGTTCGTCAGCAAAAAATCCAATTATTGTCTTTCCAAATTCTTCTCCTATATAAGCTTTGTATCTTTCATATACCTCACTTATGAATAGGTTGACAGCTTCATAGTCAAGATAATCACAAAGCGAATATGTAGTATCTTTAGCACCTGTTGGATGGTGAACATACCTTGTTGGAGATGTCCTGTAAGCTGAAGATATTACTTTTATTTGCCAGGTCGAATGATAGGGCAAGTATAAAAATCCAGCACTAAATTCAAACTTTTCAAAAGCAAAGTATTTATTTTGGTTCATGTCTTTGGCCAAAATCCCAATTGTACCAGAGTGAGGTTCAACTTCACATAAATTACCCTCAATAATAAACTCCTTCTCAACAATAATAGCCTTCATCCTTTTGTGAGGATACTTCTTATTAAAAGTTTCGCCAGCAAAGCCACTTGGATATGTCCCTTCATCGGCAATCCACACTTTAACTCCTCTTTTTTTAGCTTGGACAACTGCAAATTTTACCATTTCAAACCAACCATGTGTCAAATATTTAGGCGAAACATTGTGTCCTGCTGCAATTAATACTTGCTTAAAGCCAAGATTTGAAATATAATCAAGCTCAGCATTTATTCTGTTCTCGTTCATCTCATCAGAAAAAATCCACCAATGAATAATACTGGCAGTAGCTGGAGGGTTATTGATTTCATCAAAAAGAGAACTCAATTTTATACTCTCATTCATTGTATGCTTCCCCTTTCACATTTATTAGATTGATTTTGGCTTTATTTAATAAAAATTTTACACAAAAACATTTCAAATATCAATAAATATTAAATAAAACCACACAAAAATAAAACCTCCTTCTATTTTATCACTATAGAAGGAGGTTTATTTATATTCTTTTTATAAAAGGATCTTATTCAACTATAAACGGAAGAAGTGCTAAGATTCTTGTGCGCTTGATAGCTCGTGTTAGCTGTCTTTGATGTCTTGCACAGTTGCCAGTTGTTCTTCTTGGCATTATTTTGCCTCTTTCTGTGAGGAATTTCTTGAGCCTGTTTACATCTTTGTAATCTATCTCATATATTCTCTCAACACAGAATGAACATACTCTCTTTTTCTTTTTCTGTCTTGAGCTAACTCTTTCCATTGTTTGAGTAGCTTGAGCTTGCTGCTGATTTTGATTGTTGTTCAAACCTTTTCCCTCCTTTTTACTTAAATTTCCACTTTATCTAAAATGGCAGGTCGTCTTCTATACCCTCATCAACATCATTATTTTTTGATGGAATTTTTACATCCTCTTCGAAAAAGTTCTCAAGTTCGCTTTCAATTGTCTCATCATCTAAGTCAGGCAAAATAATGTCTTCTTTCACCTCTGTTTCGCTGTCAACCGGCACATCCTTAGGTTTTGGTTCTGCAAAGTAAATCTCTTCGGCCACAACCTCGGTGATGTAGTGACGCCTATTTGCCTCATCATCCCACGTGCGAAGCTGAAGCCTTCCTATTACCACAACTTGCCTTCCTTTTTTGAGATAGTTTTTTGAAAACTCGGCAAGCCTGCTCCACGCAACAATCGGGATAAAATCGGCATCCTGGTCATTTTCGCGTTTAAAACGTCTGTTGACAGCAAGCGTGAAGTTTGCAACGGGGGTATTGTTGGCAGTAAGCCTAAACTCAGGGTCGCGCGTTAAGCGACCCATCAAAATAACCTTATTCAAAAAAGCCGCCCCCTCTTATTTTTCAAGCTTTACAATCAAGAACCTAATAACCCCGTCTGTAATTCTGTAAACCCTCTCAAGCTCGCGTGGGAACTCAGGCTTGCTTGTAAATTGCATTAGAACATAGTATCCTTCTGCATGCTTGTCTATCTTGTATGCAAGCCTTCTTTTTCCCCACTCTTCAACATTTAAAAGCTGTCCATTGCTTGAGATAAGGTTTTTGAACTTTTCGATGAGGTTTGCCCTTGCCTCATCGTCAAGTGCGGGGCTTATAATAAATACTGTTTCATACTTTCTCTCAACCACAAGCTTTCACCTCCCTTTTAGACTTAAAGGCCCCCAAAGCTCTTTTTGGGAGCAAGGGAAGATCAATTTTTCTTCCCACAACATGCAGTATTTTATCATAAAATGCGCTTTAAAGTAAATAACCTATTTTTATTTCGAAAAATAGGCTGCAACCTCTTTCAAAAGTCTTCTAATTGGCAGATTTTGTGGACATTTTGTCTCGCAAACACCACACTCAACACAATTTTCTGCTCTCTCTTTTTCTTTTTTTGCATAATCATTTTTCATCTCCTGATACATGTTATACATGCTTGCTTGATTGTAAATGCTAAAATTCCACGGAATATCAATGCCCTGTGGACATGGCATACAGTATTTGCACTCTGTACAGTTGACTTTTCTCAATTCATTATACTTTTGCGCAACCCTTTCAACAAGCTCAAGTTCCTCGTCAGTTAAACTTCCCACTTCATATTTACTTGCATATTCAATATTTTCTTTTACCTGCTCTAGTGTACTCATACCACTTAAGACAATCGACACTTCTTTCTGGTTCCAGAGCCATGAAAGTGCCCACTCAACAGGTGTTCTTTTGATAGGTGCTTTTTCCCAAAGCTGTCTTATCTCTTGAGGCGGCTCTTTTGCAAGCCTTCCCCCCAAAAGTGGCTCCATGATAACAACTGCCATTCCTTTTGCGGCTGCGTATTTGAGCCCCTCTTCCCCTGCCTGATAGTTTCGGTTGAGGATATTGTACTGTATCTGGCAGAACGTCCAGGAGTAGCTGTCAACAATCTCTTTGAATGTAGCTACATCGTCATGGAACGAAAACCCAATATATTTTATCTTACCCTCAAGAAGCACTTTTTCAATCCACTTAAAGATGTTCATCTCTTTTAGCTTCTTCCAGTGGTTTTTGTTGAGAGCATGCAAAAGATAAAAGTCAATATAGCTTGTATCAAGTCTTTTTAGTTGCTCATCCAAAATCCTATCAGCATCATCAAAATTATTTACCTGCCAGACAGGAAGTTTTGTTGCAACCTTAACCTTTTCTCTATATCCCCCTTTCAAAGCTTTGCCAACCAAAACCTCACTGTTACCACCATGATATACATACGCTGTGTCAATGTAATTGATTCCATTGTCGATTGCAAAATGCAGCATTTCAATTGCTTTTTCTTCGTCAATCTTCGAATAGTCACCATCCAAGATTGGAAACCTCATTGCACCAAATCCAAGAGCAGACACCATAAAGCCTGTTTTCCCAAAGGGTCTGTACTTCATTTCAAAAACCCCTCCAGTGTATGGTTTATTTAAAAAATGCTTTATGTTTATATTTTACCTTACTTTAAAAAGAATTTAAACACAAAAAAGCTGCAGAAAATCTTCTGCAGCTTTTAGATATTTTCACAAATGATTTTTCCCATCTGCTTTGTTCCAACAAGCTTACAATTTTCTGTGTAGATATCTCTTGTTCTATACCCTTCTTTGAGAGCAATCTTTACAGCATTTTCTATAGCCTTTGCAGCATCTTCCATGTCAAAGCTGTAACGCAGCATCATCGCAGCAGACAAAATTGTTGCAATTGGGTTTGCCAAATCTTGTCCTGCAATGTCTGGGGCAGTTCCGTGAATTGGCTCGTAAAGGCCTACCCTGCCTTCGCCAAGTGAGGCTGAGGCAAGCATTCCAATCGAGCCTACAATCATTGAAGCCTCATCAGACAAAATGTCACCGAACATGTTGGAAGTAAGTATAACATCAAACTGTGATGGGTCTTTTACAAGCTGCATTGACGCATTGTCAACATACATGTGAGAAAGCTCCACATCCGGATAATCTTTTGCAACCTCTTCAACAGTTTCTCTCCAGAGCCTTGAAGATTCTAATATGTTTGCCTTGTCAACAGAGGTTACTTTTTTCTTTCTCTTTCTGGCGGCTTCAAACGCAACCTTTGCAATTCTTTCTATTTCACTTACTGAATAAATTTCAGTGTCATATGCAACTTCTTCACCATTTCTTATTTCTCTCCCCTTAGGTCCAAAATACATACCACCAATTAGTTCTCTTACAACCAAGATATCTATACCCTTTGATACAATCTCTTTTTTCAAAGGCGAAGAATCTTTTAATTCATCATAGAGCACTGCAGGTCTTAAATTTGCATAAACTTTTAGTCCTCCTCTGAGCTTCAAAAGAGCTTGTTCAGGTCTCAAATTTCCGGGAAGATCATCCCATTTTGGTCCACCAACAGCACCCAAAAGAGTTGCTTCACATTTTTTAACAAGTTCTAAATCTTCCTCTCTAATTGGCACACCATACTTGTCGATTGCACATCCGCCAGCGTCAATGAAGATATATTCAAATTTAACTCCAAACTTAGAAGATATCTTATCAAGAACAATTAGCGCTTGTTCAATTACTTCAGGACCTATTCCATCACCAGGAATTACAGCTATCCTATGCATCTTTTTTCAACTCTCCTTTTACAAACTCTATAAGTCCGCCTGCTTTCATTATGTTTTGCATAAACTCAGGAAAGGGTTTTGCTTTAAACTCTTTACCTTTTGTTAGATTTTTAATTATTCCATTTACAAGGTCAACTTCCACCTCATCTCCAGCTTCTATACCATCTACTGCCTCTTCACACTCAACAATTGGAAGACCAATATTTATTGCATTTCGATAGAAAATCCTTGCAAATGACTTTGCAACAACACAAGAAACTCCACATGCCTTTATTGCAATTGGTGCATGTTCCCTTGAAGAGCCACAGCCAAAGTTTTTCCCTGCAACCAAAATGTCACCTTTTTGAACCTTGTTCATAAACTCCTTATCCAAATCCTCTAAACAATGCTTTGCAAGCTCGTTGGGGTCAGATGTGTTAAGATATCTTGCAGGAATAATAACGTCTGTGTCTATGTTATCATAATACTTGTGAGCTTTACCTTTGAAAATCATCTATTCTTCATCTCCTTTCATTCCAAGCTCTTCAGGTGATCCGATATAGCCTAAAACTGCTGATGCTGCTGCAATTGCTGGGGATGAAAGATAAACTTCACTGCTTGGATGACCCATTCTGCCAACAAAGTTCCTATTTGTTGTTGCCAAAGCCCTCTCACCATCTGCCAAAATCCCCATGTGTCCGCCAAGACATGGACCGCAAGTGGGTGTTGAAACAACACATCCAGCGTCAATGAATATTTCAATGAGTCCCTCTTTTAATGCCTGCTTGTATATATTCTGTGTTGCAGGGAATATAATACATCTGAGCCCTTTTTTAACCTTTCTTCCTTTTAAGATCTTTGCTGCAATCCTCAAGTCTTCAATTCTGCCATTTGTACAAGAGCCAATCACAACCTGGTCAATATAAATCTTTTCTGTTATCTCATCTATTGTTTTTGTGTTCTCTGGAAGGTGTGGAAACGCAACCGTAGGCTTAATCTTGGAAATATCAATCTCATAAACCTCAGAGTACTCTGCATCTTCATCTGCCTTAAAAATTTTGTATGGTTTTGTTGAGTGATGCTTTACATACTCTATTGTTTTCTCATCAACCTCAAATATGCCATTTTTCGCACCTGCTTCAATTGCCATGTTAGCGATGGTGAACCTGTCATCCATTGAAAGTGATTTTAAACCCTCTCCCGTATATTCCATTGACTTGTAAAGTGCACCATCAACACCTATCATACCAATAATGTGAAGGATAATATCCTTCCCAGATGTCCAGCCAGTTTTTTTGCCGTAGAGCACAAACTTGATAGCCTCTGGTACTTTGAACCAGCACTTTCCTGTTGCCATTGCACATGCCATGTCAGTAGAACCAATTCCTGTTGAAAAAGCACCCAATGCCCCATATGTGCATGTATGAGAGTCTGCACCAATTACCAAATCACCCGGCACAACAAGTCCTTTTTCTGGCAAGAGTGCATGTTCAATACCCATCTCGCCAACTTCAAAATAATTTGTAATTTCATACTTTTTAGCAAACTCGCGAACCATCTTGCACTGCTGAGCAGACTTTATGTCTTTGTTTGGAGTAAAATGGTCGGGAACTATCGCAATTTTATCTTTGTCAAAAACCCTGTCAATCCCTATCTTTTCAAACTCCTTTATTGCAACAGGTGTTGTAACGTCATTCCCCAAAACAAGCTCAACATTTGCAAAAATCAAGTCTCCTGGCTCAACATATTCTTTTCCTGCATGGTGCGCCAAAATCTTTTGAGACATTGTCATTGGTTTTGACATATTTAAATTTCACCCCTGAACTTATTTTGTGATTTATTTTAGTATACCTGTATACAGTTTTCAATAATTTATTTTTTTATTCTGATAAAAAATATCATGTTTTTTGCAAACAAAAAGGGGCCTTACAGGAAAGTTTCTTTTAAAAAAAGCCCCTAATATTCAAAAATCTTATTGATTTTTCTCTGTTAGCATTTCAGATATTTGATCCTCTTCTTCAATTGTAAGAACATTTTTAAGGTCAAGAATAATAATCATATCGTCGTTGACACGCGCAATCGAATCAATGAATTTTCGTTTGATTCCCCTGATGCTCTCACTTGCCTTTTCAATCTTCTCATCTTCAATTTTGAGTATCTCAGAGACATCATCAACCAAAAATCCAAGCTGGAATTTGGAAAGCTCTACAATGATTATTTTCTGTGCTTCTGCATTTGACTCAATCTCGAGCCGTTTTGCAAGGTTATAAACTGGGACAGATGTGCCTCTCACATCAATTATTCCTTCAACATACTGGGGCATACTTGGTACCTTTACAATCTTATTTGGCTTTATAATCTCAACAATCTCAAGTATGTCAACACCAAAGCTGTAATCACCCACATTGAAAATGACATACTGTTTCATGCAACTTCCTCCTCGTTTCTAAATTTCTTCAGGTATGCATTTATGAAGACATCTATCTCACCGTCCATTACTGCCTCAACATTTCCTACTTCTGTCTCTGTCCTGTGGTCTTTTACCAAAGTATATGGGCAAAATACGTAAGACCTAATTTGATTTCCCCAGCCAATCTCTGTCTGCTCACCTTTAAGCTTTTGAATCTTCTCTCTTCTTTCCTTTTCTTTGAGCTCTAACAGTTTTGCTTTTAAGATTTTAAGTGCAATTTCTCTGTTCTTGTGCTGGGACCTCTCATTCTGGCATGTCACAACAATACCTGTTGGAATATGCTTTATTCTAACAGCAGACTCTGTCTTGTTAACATGTTGACCACCTGCCCCAGATGCTCTGTATGTGTCTATCTCAAGGTCTTCTTCCTTTATCTCAATGTCCGTGTCATCTTCAACCTCAGGCAGAACCTCAACCGCTGCAAAGGAAGTATGTCTTCTTCCTGCTGCATCAAAAGGTGAAATTCTCACAAGCCTGTGAACTCCTTTTTCAGCTTTCAGATACCCATAAGCATTCTCACCAACTATGCGAACTGTAACATTTTTTATACCCGCCTCTTCACCAGGAAGAATGTCCAAAGTTTCAACTTTGTAACCTTTTTTTGCAGCCCAGCGCGTATACATCCTAAGTAACATCTCTGCCCAGTCCTGAGCTTCTGTTCCGCCTGCACCCGCATGAATTGAGAGTATTGCATTGTTTTTGTCATAGGGACCGTTTAAAAGGACCTCTATCTTGAAATCCTCTATTTTCCTTTCAAGGTCCAAAAGCTCTTTTTCAAGCTCTTCTGCCATCTCGTGATTGCCTTCTTCTATACTGAGTTCTGTTAATACTTTCAAATCATCCCATTGAGAATACAGTCTTTGGAACCTTTCTATCTTGTCCTTTAGCCTCTTTATTTTCTGTAAAACTTTTTGAGAGTTTTCTAAATCCTGCCAAAAATCAGGACTCGAAGTCTCACTCTCCAACGATTTCAGTTCACTTTCCAGCCTGTCGATGTCAAAGAGAAACCCTCATTTCCTTGAGGTCTTCTTCTGCCTTCTCAAGCCTCTGCAAGATTTCTTCAAGCATAAGCATATTTTAAAACCACTCCTTCTAATTATGATTTTAAAAAATCAAACTGCACCACAGCATTTTTTATATTTTTTACCACTGCCGCAAGGACATGGATCGTTTCTTCCAACCTTCTGTGTGTTCACAACAGGTTTTCTTACAGGTGTGTCTGATGGTGCGTTTTCATACATCTCTTTTGCAACTCTTTCTCTTTGAGGCATATTTTCAACATTTGCATGAAGTATGATTTTTATTGTGTCCTCTTGGATTCTCTTTATCATTTCATCAAACATCTCAAACGCTTCGAACCTGAACTCAACAATTGGATCTTTTTGCCCGATTGCACGAAGAGATATACCTTCTCTCAGCTGCTCGACAGCATCTATATGCTCCATCCAGTGCATGTCAACAACTCGCAAAAGCACAACCCTTTCAAGCTCGCGCATAAGCTCGCCAACTTCTTGTTCTTTCTTCTCATATTTTTCTTTTGCAATTGAGATGAGCTTTTCTTTTAGCTCCTGTTTTGTCATATTTTTTGCATCCTGCTCAGAAAGCTCACTGTCCAAGAATATAAACTTCAAATCCTGCAAAAGACCTTTTATATCCCAGTCTTCAGGATGAGGACTTTCACCTGTGTATACCTTTATCTTGTAATCCACAAGCTCATCTATCATGCCCAAGATAGAGTCTCTTAAGTTCTCACCTTCTAAAACTTTGCGTCGCTGGGAGTATATTATCTCTCTTTGCTTGTTCAAAACATCGTCAAACTGCAAAAGGTGTTTTCGTATCTCAAAGTTTCGCGCTTCAACCCTTTTTTGTGCCTTTTCAATGGCATCAGACAAGAGCTTATGTTCAATCGGCTGGTCATCAGGAAGTCCCAGCGACTCAACAAGATTTTTAATCCTCTCAGACCCGAAAAGCCTCATTAGATCATCTTCAAGCGACACATAAAATCTTGACTCGCCAGGGTCACCCTGACGACCTGATCTTCCGCGAAGCTGGTTGTCTATTCGCCTGCTTTCATGCCTCTCTGTGCCAATTACTTTGAGGCCCCCAAGCTCAGCAACACCTTCGCCTAAAACAATATCTGTTCCGCGGCCTGCCATGTTGGTTGCAATTGTAACAGCACCTTTTTGACCAGCCTTTGCAATTATCATTGCTTCTTTTTCATGATGTTTTGCGTTTAAAACCTCATGTTTTATACCATGTTTTTTTAGCATCTCGCTCAGCATCTCAGACTTCTCAATTGACACTGTACCAACCAAAACAGGCTGACCTTTTTTATGAGTCTCAACAATCTCCTGAACAATTGCCTCAAACTTTGCCTTTTCTGTCTTGTAAACCTTGTCTGGATGGTCAATTCGTATCATTGGTTTATGAGTTGGAATTTCTATAACATCAAGCTTGTAGATTTCTCTGAATTCCTGCTCTTCAGTTTTTGCAGTACCTGTCATACCAGCAAGTTTTTTGTACAGCCTGAAATAGTTCTGAAAAGTTATTGTTGCCAAAGTTTTGCTTTCTCTTTCTATCCTCACACCCTCTTTTGCCTCTATTGCCTGGTGAAGTCCTTCAGAAAATCTTCGTCCGTACATAAGTCTACCTGTAAACTCATCAACAATTATTACCTGCCCATCTTTTACAACATAGTCCCTATCTCTTTTCATAAGAGCATGAGCTTTCAGTGCCTGGATAATGTGATGGTGAAGAGTTGCATTTTCCGGGTCAGCTAAATTTGTAACACCAAAATATTTCTCAGCTTTTTTTATCCCCTCTTCTGTAAGCGAAACTGTATGTCTTTTTTCGTTTACTATATAGTCATAGCCGGTTGTATCAGGCATTTGTTTGTCGTCATCACTGTTATAATAAAAAGGCTTTAGTCTTCTTACAAAACTGTCTGCTCTTTTGTAAAGGTCTGTTGACTTTTCAGCAGGACCTGAGATTATAAGAGGCGTTCTTGCCTCATCAATCAAGATTGAGTCAACCTCATCTATTATTGCATAGTTTAGCTCTCTTTGCACAAGCTCTTCTTTGTAAATTGCCATGTTGTCTCGCAAATAATCAAAACCAAATTCATTGTTTGTCCCATAGGTAATATCACAGTTGTACGCTTTTTTCCTCTCTTCATGATTAAGACCATGTACAATAACCCCAACAGAAAGTCCCAAAGAGTTATAAATAGGTCCCATCCACTCAGCGTCTCTTTTTGCCAAGTAGTCATTGACAGTTACTATATGAACACCCTTACCTTCTAAAGCGTTCAAGTACGCAGGTAGAGTTGCCACAAGGGTTTTACCTTCACCAGTTTTCATCTCTGCAATCCTACCCTGGTGCAAAACTATACCGCCTATGAGCTGTACTCTAAAATGGCGCATCTTTAAAGTCCGCCAAGCAGCTTCTCTCACAGCTGCAAACGCTTCTGGCAGGATATCGTCCAAAGTTTCGCCATTTTTTAGCCTTTGTTTGAATATATCTGTCTTTTGCCTTAGCTCTGCATCTGTTAACTTCTCATATTCCGGGGCAAGTGATTCTATCTTGTCAACTATTGGCAAGATTTTTTTAATCTCTCTTTCGCTGTAGCTTCCGATTAGCTTTTCAATAATCTTTAACATGTTTCCACCCTCGATTTTTTCAAAAATTTTTTGGACAGTTCAAATAATTATTTTATCACTTCTTAAGTCTATATTCAAACAAAAATCCGCTCAAAGACAAACAGTCTTTGAGCGGGGGCAGTAATGATCTTAATTTTTTCTTTTGTTAAAAACTTTTAATACTCAGGTTCAATTAAACCATACGCACCGTCGTTTCTTTTATACACTACATTAACTTTATCTGTGTCCTGATTTAAGAATACAAAGAAGCTGTGACCAAGCAAATTCATCTGCAAAATTGCCTCTTCAACACTCATTGGCTTTATAGGGAACTTCTTTGTTTTAGCAATTCTAAACTCACTATTTTCTTCTTGAACCTCTTTTTCTGGCTCTTCTAATTCAAACGTTATATATCGCAAAGACTCTGCGTCTTTCGCCCTTTTAGCTATTTTTGTCTTGAACTTTCTAATTTGTCTTTCCAAGGTATCAACAACCAAATCTATGGCACTGTACATATCGTTGCTTCTCTCTTCAGCTCTCAAAATCATTCCATGGAATGGTATTGTTACTTCAATTATGTGTGAAATTTTTTCAACACTCAAAGTTACATGAACATCTGTGTTAAGCTTTATATACCTTTCAAGTTTTGAAAGTTTTTTTTCAATCCTCTCTTTTAGGGCATCAGTTACTTCGATGTTTTTACCACTGATAATAAAGTTCATCATATTGACCATCCTTTCTATGTAGAAGGTTTTGTTTTGATATTATATATATACCACCAATTTCGACTTATTTACACAAAAATTTTTTCCACAGAATTATCCACAATTCACAATAAGCAAATATTCGTTCTGTTTAAAAATGAGTTGTGGATAATGTGGATAACTCTGTGGATATGTTATTTCCCAAGTTTCTTTGGTTGTTGAAAAGTTACTTTTTGCTTTTAAGCAAACAAAAAAGGCACACACATCTTCTTTTACATGCATGTGCCCTTGAGGATAAATGTTTTCTATAAATTCTGTTTTAAAAACTCAACAATCTCGTTTGACTTTGGGGGACACCCCTGTTTGCACACATCAAAAGCTTTTGTGCAGCTTCCAATTCCTATTCCATCCATAGCTTTTCCTTTATAGCCTTGTCCAATATAGAGCTTTTTTGAAAGTTTTTTTAAAAACCCTTGCTCGTCTAATCTCATAAGAGCACTTATAAGGTTTGCATAACATACCGAACATGCATCTCTTTCTTCAATATATTTTGCATATCTTGAAACAATTGAAGATCTTTTTGAAATTCCAGTTGGTTTTTTCTCAGGATTTATTTCTATGAGATTATACTCACCTGTTTTCCCAACACCCAATTTTTCTGCCAATCTTATGTATTCAATCTCATAGGGGTCATATCCCAAATGCTCGGCAGCAAAACTGTCTATCAATACCGGGTCAAAACCAAGGGCTATAAAATCCTTCTCAACAGGATTTCCTCCCTCTTCAAAGTCAGGGTCTGGCATAATACTGTCTACTATTATAAGATGTGTCTTTATTGCTTTGTTTAAATACGCAATTGGTTTGTGAAGACCAAGTGTATGAAACCTTCTCTTTTCACTGTCTGGAATAAGCCCTTTGAGATTTTTCAAAGCACAGGTAAGTTGTGTCTGGCAGTGACCTTTCAAAAGTGGAACGTTTATTAAAAAGTCATAGCTATAAACCTGGCTACAAATGTTCAGCTCAAACCCATCAACATTTATCTTCAAAGGCCTATCTTCTTTTGTGTCAATAAGCTTTACACCGTATCTTTTTGCAATCTCAGTATACCCACAAACTTCAAACGCCCTTTTTGTGGAAGCGCCAAGCCATGCGCCTTCCATAATTGTAATTTCGTCAAATCCATTTTCTTTTAAATACTCTACAATTCCTTCAACAATATGCGGATTGGTTGTAGCACCTGAGGTGTACGGCTTTGCAACAACCAAATTGGGTTTTATAGCAATTTTGCTCTTCATAGGGATATATCTTTTTACATCAGCATATTCAAGAAGCTGTTTTGTCATAGATTTAGCATCTTTACCGTAGATAATGTAAATATTGTTGTTCATGTTCATTCTTCCTTTCATTCTTTTATTGTAATTTCTGTGTCAGGAAAGAAACCTTTGAGCTTGTTTATAACATCCTGATCAGACATAGCATCTTCTTTAAAAGGCTCTTGTTTTTCCACATCAACAGAAACTTCGCCTTCATACCCCACAATTCTCTTTAGAACTGACTTAAAATACTCCATGTTTCTAATCAAAACATCTGCAAACACACTATCTTCTTGTTTAAAACACACCTTTACACCATTTTCTATCCTCAAGCTGGCATTTTGAAGAACATGCGAAAGTCCCGGCTTTTCCTCCTTGATAGCTTCTTTTATTTCCTGCCACCTGTTCAAAATCTCAGATAATGAAAAAGATGTATTGCTATCCACACCTTCTGCGCTTTTGTCAGCTATATGCGGGGTCTTTTGCTCTTGTTTTGTAGATTGAGCCTTGTCAAGTTTCATGGCTTCAAAAGCCTTGGGATTTTCAGAAAACCGGGAAAGTTTTGTCTCAAGTTTTCGCACTCTCTCAATGAGCGTTTCAAATGAGGTGTCAAACTGGCTGTCGCAAAGTTTTATTGTATTTATCTCAAGCAAAATCTTTGGAAACCTTGTCCAGCGTATCTGGTTAGCGGTGTCAATTAGCATTTTTATTATTGAAACAAGTCTGTTTGAGTCAACAAGGTTTGATATATTTATAACAAAATCTTTATCACTCTCAAGCATATCAACTAAGACATCTTTTGCGCCAAGTCGCAAAATCAATGCACTTCTTAAAAGTTTCACAGACTCTTCTAAAAAGGTATTGACATCCATTCCTTCATCCCAAAGCTTATTTACAACTTTTAATCCTTTGTTTGAATCATTTTCTACAATGGCAGCAATAAATTCTTTCACAATCTCGGTTGATGTAACACCCAAAAGGTTTGCAACAAACTTGTATGTTATGTGTTCATCAGATGTATTTATGCATCTTTCTAATATGGTCAAAGCATCCCTCAGAGCTCCTTCTGCCTTTTGTGAAATCAAATAGAGGGCATTATCGTCAATCAAAATATTTTCCATCTGAACAATCTTTTTGAGTCTTTCATAAATGTCTTTCACAGAAATCCTTTTAAAATCAAATCTCTGACACCTTGATAGAATAGTTGCAGGCACTTTCTGGATATCTGTGGTTGCCAGAATAAAAAGTGCATGGGAGGGGGGCTCTTCAAGGGTTTTTAAAAGCGCGTTGAAAGCCCCTGTTGAAAGCATGTGTACCTCGTCTATTATATACACCTTCTTTTTGCACATAGAAGGTGGGTATCTGACCTCGTCCCTGATTTGCCTCACGTCGTTGACACTTGTATTTGATGCAGCGTCAATTTCTAAAACATCAAGTGTCTTTTCGTCTAAGATGCTTCTGCATACCTCACATTCGTTGCATGGATTCCCATCCTTGGGGTTCAAGCAGTTCACAGCTCTTGACATTATCTTTGCGGTTGTTGTTTTGCCAGTACCTCTCGGGCCGCAAAAGATGTATGCGTGTGCTATTCTATCTTGTTTTATCTGGTTTTTTAACGTTTTGGTTATATGCTCCTGGGCAACAACATCTTCAAACACTTTTGGTCTGTATTTTCTATAAAGTGCTATGTGCATACTTATCACCCTTTTTCTACATTTTGAGTTTTTCCACAACAGCAAACTCTATTTGTCTTAGCGGCACATTAGCATCAATGAGCATTACTTTTACCCTGTCACCTATCTTGTAAACCTTTTTCGACTTTTCGCCTATCAGCTGATAAGTCTTTTCATTAAAGACATAATAATCATCCTCTAAAGAGCTGACTCTTACTAAGCCTTCTATTGTATTTTCAAGCTCCACAAAAAATCCAAATGGTGTTACATTCGAAATAATTCCTTCAAAGACCTGACCAATCTTGTCTTGCATAAATTCAACCTTCTTGAGGTCAACCGTTTCACGTTCTGCTTCTTCTGCAACTCTTTCTCTCTGTGATGTCCACTTTGCAATCTCTGGCATTTTAAGTTTGAGCCTCTGAATTTTTTTCTCTGTCATTCTACCTTTTAAAACATCCTTCATAATCCTGTGTATCACAAGATCAGGATATCTTCTTATTGGAGAGGTAAAGTGACAATAGTATTCTGTCGAAAGACCAAAGTGACCAAGGTTTTCTTCACAGTACCTTGCTTTTTTGAGAGACCTCAAACACAGCGTATGAATAACCCTTTCTTCTGGCGTGCCACGGCTTTGTTCTAAAACTGCCTGCAAAGCTTTGGGATGTACCTTGTTCGAAATACCTTTTAAAATATACCCCATGTTGTATATAAACTCAGCAAACTGATAAATCTTTTCTATATGAGGCTCTTCATGAACCCTGTACAAAAACGGAACATTTAGCCAGTAGAAATGATTTGCAACTGTCTCGTTGCAAATTAGCATAAACTCTTCAATTATTTTATTAGAGATTGTAAGCTCATATCGGATAACGTCTATGGGTTTGCCGTTTTTATCAAGTATGACTTTTGTCTCGTCAAAATCAAAATCCAAAGCCCCTCTTTTCATTCTCTTTTCTCGCAGGATAAGCGCAAGCTCGCGCATAAGCTCTAAATCTTCTCTTATATGTTCATACCTTTTCAAAAGATCTTTGTCCTCTTCTTTGAGAATCTTTGTAACATTTGTATACGTCATTCTTTCTTTACTTCTTATAACACTTTCAAAGATGTTATGTTTCACAACATTTCCATACTTGTCAATCTCCATCATAACAGAAAATGTCAACCTGTCAACGTTGGGGTTAAGTGAACAAATACCATTTGAAAGTTTAAACGGAAGCATTGGGATGACTCTGTCAACAAGATATACAGACGTTCCGCGCCTGTAAGCTTCTTTGTCAAGATGTGTGTTTGGCTTTACATAGTGGCTAACATCTGCAATGTGAACACCTAAAAGATAGTTCCCATTTGGAAGTTTTTGGATAGATACTGCATCGTCAAAGTCTTTTGCATCTTCACCATCGATTGTAAAGATTGTTAAGTCGCGCAGGTCAACTCTTCCTTCTAAATCCTCTTCTGTCACTTCATCTGGAATATTCTCAACTTCTTTTAGTACCTCTTTTGGAAATTCCTCATCAAGTTCATATTTCTTGATTATTGAGAGAATGTCAACACCTTTGGCATTTTCATACCCCAAAATCTCAACAATTTTCCCTTCAGGGTTTCTTCTTTTTTCAGGATATCTTGTAATTTCAACAACTACTTTCTGCCCTGTCTTTGCCTTATTCTTACCGCTTTTTGGAATATAGATATCATATATTATTCTCTGGTCATCTGGAATAACAAACCCAAAGTTCTTACTATCTTCATATCTTCCAACAACTTTTGTAATACCTCTTTTTAAAATTCTTTCAACATATCCTTCAATTCTTTTACCTTCAACAGGAACAGCAGAAAGTGCCTTGACAAGCACTCTGTCGCCATGCATAGCACCATTCATGTTTTCTGGTGAGATATAAATGTCAGGAACACTTGGATTGTCAGGAATCAAAAAACCATAACCACGTGGGTTTACCTCAAGCACTCCTGCAAACAAATTCATCTCTTCGGCAAGACCAAACCTGCCACGTTTTGTTCTTACAATCTTTCCTTCCTGCTCAAGTTCATCAAGAATCTTTTTTAATAACTTCTCATCTTTTTCCTGCCAGTTCAAAATATCAAAGATCTCTGAAAAGGTCATAGGATGATAACTTTCTTCCTGAAAAAGATTTAAAACCTCCTGCTTTTTCTCTTCAAATTTAATTTTTTTCACAGGACTATCACATCCTTTTTTTTAATTTACAAACCAAGTTCATTAGATATTCTTTGCATAGCTTTAAGGGCTATTCTTAAAAATTCTTCAAGATCAAGTCCAAGCTCAGAACATGCTCTCATCTGATCTCTGTTTGCACCTTTTGCAAAGCTTTTTTCATTGAATCTGTTCATCAAAAACGAAACAGTAACATCAGATAGTTTTTTTGATGGTAGAATCAGCGCGCCTGCTACAATAAAACCTGAAGTTGGATCAACACAGTAAAGAGCTTTATCCAAAAGTGAAAGTCTTGGAAGACCATGCGCGTCGTTGTGAACCTTCACAGCATACACAATGTCCTTGTCAAACCCCAAATCCTCCAAAATTTTTGCGCCAACCAAGCTATGTGTACTTGGGTCATTTTTTGTTTCCTCATAATCTATATCATGGACAAGCCCGCAAATCCCCCACTTGTCCATATCCTGTTCAAAATAACATGCAAGCTCGCGCATGATAGCCTCGCAAGCCAAACAGTGTTTGAAAAGATTCTGTGTCTTTATTCTCTTTTTGAGCTCCTCAAGTGCAACTTCACGTGTAATGCTCATTCTTAAAACCTTCCTCCTTTTGTACTAAGCGTTTTTTAAGATCTTGTGAACATTCATGGTTAAAATAAAAACCCAAGGTTGACATTCAACCTCAGGTTTTACTTTATTACAAAGAATAAAACTATTGATACCACAAAGAAAGCTGCTGCAACTATCCATGTGTATCTTCCAAGCATAGCATCAAGAGTTCTTCCCTTGTACTTTCCAAAAAATGTCTCAGCACCACCTGCAATTGACCCAGAAAGCCCTGCACTCTTGCCTGACTGCAAAAGCACAACAATTATAAGTGCAATTGCTAAAAGAAGCTCCAAAACAGTTAGAATTATCTTTGCCATTGTGGTTTAAAACCTCCTAAAAATTTAGTATTGACTTGCACAAATTACAGGTCAACTTCCCTGCACTTTGTCTCAACAAGCTTAATTTGACCTTCTTTGTCCTCACCTAAAAGTAAATCACACATCTCTTTTGCTTTAGCGTTTGTGAGAAAGATATCTTCAACTTTTCTTCCATCTTTGTATTCAATCTTAACATAGAAGACTTTCAATGCATTCACCTTCCCTGCAAAAAGCCATAAAAACCATACTAAAATTATATCACAAGATAAGAAAAATTCAATTAAAATGATAATCTTTAATCCAAATACTCCCCAACAAAAACCTCCTCGGCAGGTCCTGTCATAAAAACTATACCGTCTTCTTGCCACTCTATTTCAAGAATTCCAAAATAAAGGTGGACATTTGCTTTTCTTTCTGTAAGTCCATTTAAGTTTGCTGCTATCACAGAAGCACAAGAACCCGTGCCACATGCAAATGTAGCCCCTGCACCTCTTTCCCAGGTTCTTACCTTTATATTATTCTTGTCAATCACCTGAACAAAGTTGACATTTGTCTTTCTTGGAAAAGCCTCATGCTTTTCTATTTTTGGTCCTAACGTATAAATGTCCACTTTTTCAACATCATCAACAAACAAAATAGTGTGCGGAACACCCATCAAAAGAGATGTAATTCTGTATTCATTGCCATCAACTACAATAGATGTATTTATGGCATCACTTTCTGGGTCGCCTTGCATTGGTATATCTTTTCTTTTAAAGCTGGGCTTTCCCATATTCACTTTAACTTTATCAACAAGTCCATATTCGTTTACAAAAAGCTCTGGCTCAATTATGCCTGCCAACGTTTCAACTTTGAATTTAGTGGCTTTCACAATTCCTCTTTCATATACATATTTTGCAAAACACCTGATTCCATTTCCGCACATCTCAGCTTCAGAGCCGTCAGAGTTGATAATTCTCATCCTGATGTCAGCAATATCTGAATTTAATACAAGCAGCAGACCGTCTGCTCCAACTCCAATGTGTCGATGGCACATCCTCTTTGCAAGCAAGTTATAATCTATATCCTCTTTGCCTCTTGCATCTATTACAATAAAGTCATTTCCAAGCCCGTGCATCTTTGAAAAAAGCATTTCTTGAACCTCCTTTTAAAAAGTTTTAATTTCTCAGCGAAATTATAGGTGGTGGAACTCTTCCTCCACGTTCAATCAACCTTTTTGGTGAACTTCTGTTGATACTCATCACCTTTGATCTTCCTAAAAGCCCACCAAAGTTGACCTCATCCCCTTCTTTTTTGCCATATGCAGGAATCACGCGCACAGCTGTTGTTTTGTTGTTGTAAACGCCAATCGCAATCTCATCTGCAATTATAGCAGAGATAACTTCAGCTTCTACATCGCCTGGCACAACTATCATATCAAGACCGACAGAACATACACTTGTCATTGCCTCAAGTTTTTCTATCGATAGTGCTCCTGCCTCAACAGCCCTTACCATTCCAGAGTCTTCTGATACAGGTATAAATGCTCCAGAAAGTCCACCTGTAAATGTTGCAGCCATCGCTCCGCCCTTTTTTACAGCATCATTCAAAAGCGCTAAAGCAAATGTTGTGCCATATCCGCCAACCTTTTCAAGTCCCATCTCTTCAAGTATCTCTGCAATGCTATCACCAACTTTCGGTGTTGGTGCAAGCGACAAATCTACAATCCCGGCTGGAATTTGGAGCTTTTTGCTTGCATACTGCATAACAAGCTGACCAGCCCTTGTTATTTTAAATGCCATCTTTTTTATTGTCTCATAAATCTCATCAATTGAAGCATCTTTCTTCTCTTCCAATGCTCTTTTCACAACACCAGGGCCTGAAATTCCCACATTTATGCAACAATCTCCCTCGCCTGTCCCATGAAACGCACCTGCCATAAATGGATTATCATCTGGTGCGTTTGCAAATACAACAAACCTTGCACATCCGAAACTGTCTTTATCCTTTGTTTTTTGTGCAATATCTTTTATTATAAACCCAAGATAGGCAATCACATCAAGGTTAATACCCGACCTTGTTGTGCCAACGTCAACCGAAGAACAAAGCCTTTCTGTTGATGCCAATGCATCTGGAATAGAAGATATGAATTTTTTAGTATTTTCATCATAGCTTTTGTGAACAGCCGCAGAGTAACCACCTATCAGATCAACCTCAAGCTCTTTGGCAATCTCATCAATGGCTACTGCTACCTTTATCAGATCTTCATATGAATAAGAAAAGGTCAAAAGAGAAATAGGTGTAAGAGCTACCCTTCTGTTGACAATTGGAAGTCCAAACATATCCTCAATCTCATTTGCCACATTTCTGAGATTTCCCGCATATTTTATAATCTTTTTTCTCATGTTATCAATAAACCTCTGTGGAATGTCTGAGCAACAATCAAAAAGACTTATCCCAACTGTGATTGTTCGAATATCCAAGTTGCTTTGCTTTACCATATTAATAGTTTCAATTATCTCCTGTGATGTGAACATTCTGCTTTCATCTCCTCAAAAACAAAAATTACTATATCCTGTTTATGCTATTGAAAAGGTCTTCGTGCTGCATATTTACATCAACGCCTATTTCCTGCCCTTTTTTCATGAGAAGTTCTTTCAGCTCAGAAAACTTCAATTTGCACTCTTTTAGGTCAACAAGCATTATCATAGTAAAAAATCCCTGCATAATTGTCTGGCTTATATCAAGAATATTTACATTGTTCTGGGCAAGTAAGCTCGAGATTGCTGCAATTATGCCAACTTTATCTTTACCAACAACTGTTATTATTGCTCTCATGTCTCTTTTCCTCCAAAAGTTTTATGATAAAGATTTTTGAATTTCAAAGCCTTTCTAAAACTTCACTGTACTCAGGAATTGCAGGAATAGCACCTTTTTTGGTTGCACACAGAGCACCTGCTATGTTTGCTTTTTTTACAATATTTACAATTTCATCTTCTGATAGATTTTCAACTGGCAAAGATTTTAAGATTTCATGCAAAAACATGCCGACAAAACAGTCTCCACATCCAGTTGTGTCAACAACATCAACCTTTATTGTATCAACAAAATATGACTTTCCTTTAAAGAAAACCATGCTACCCTTTTCGCCAAATGTCACAAGGAAAATCTTTACCTTGTCTTTTATTCGGTTATAAAAGTAATTTACACCCTTTTCATATAACAAAACCTCTTCCTCGGACATTTTCAGAATATCCACAAACCCATTTTCAACAGGTTCAATCATGGTCTCTAAAGCCTTTTTTTGGCTTTCCCACAGGCTACTTCTGTAGTTTGGGTCATATGAGATTGTGCTGCCACTTTGTCTTGCAATCCTTAAAAGCTCTAAGGTGGTTCTTTTGTTTTGTTCATATGTCATTGAAAGTGAGCCAAAGTGAAATATATCAGCTGACTTTACGATATTCATATCAATATCTTCCACTTTTAGGTAAACATCTGCACCATATTTTCTTGAGAACGAAAAAGACCTTTCACCTTTGCTATTTAGCTTTACAAACGCAAGTGTTGTGAAATATTCATCTGTCATTTTAACATTTGAAATATCAACACCACAGGCAGAAAGGCTATCTATAATCATTTTGCCAAACATGTCATTCCCAACCTGTGAGATTAAATACGATTTTCCTCCAAACTTTGCAACTGCTGCTGCCACATTTGCCGGTGCACCGCCCGGGTTTGCTTCAAATAGGTTATCTTTTACATTCAAAAAATCTATTAAAACCTCTCCGTAGCAGACAACTTTCAAAAACTAATCGTCCCCTTTCCTTTGAGTATAATATTATTATAGAACATTTAATATTCAGAAGTGAAGAAATAATAGGGTAAAACATATATAGAAAAACTTATTCTTGACTGGATATGTCATTCGGATACAAAACTTTTGACCTGTATTTTGGTATTCTGAGCAAGGCTTAAAGATGTTTGAATACAAAAAAATTGGTGCACAGAAAGTCTTATCTGTGCACCAAAATATTTTATTAAGTAAAGGGGGTCTTTCAGTTAAATATTTTTCCCTTTTTGTATTCTTTCATACATCAAAAACCTTAAAAACTAACAATTTAAAAAAGTTATAATCCTCCTTTATAGAGTTCCCAGTTCCACATCCCTTCAAAACTTTAACAAAAACCTATTTATGCCATCAACAAAAAGGAGGTATTATTACAGGTTTGCTACCTTGACAGGTTGTTCGAACAAACCTCTTTTTACCTCTGTAGTTGTCATGTGGCTTGCTTTGAGCATCTCTGTGATGTAGTTGCAAGCTTGCCACGGGTCGACTCTCTCGCCGCATGTAAATACATCAACTGCTGCATAGCCAAGCTCTGGCCATGTGTGAATTGTCAGGTGTGACTCAGATATTACAACAACCCCACTTACACCCTGTGGTGAAAACTTGTGGAATGCTACCTCTCTTACCTCTGCACCTGCTTTGAGCGCTGATTCTACCATTATCTTCTCAATCAGCTCGCGGTTGTTGAGCACTTCCTTGTCACACCCGTAAAGCTCTGCTATTATGTGCCTGCCCAATGCGTGCATCTTCTCTACCTCCTTCTTGGAATTTACTCTTTTCAAGTAACAGAATTTATTTTAGCAAAATTTTTTCAAAAGTCAATATATTTTTTTAAAAAATATCATTTTCCTTTAAATTTTTAAATTAGCTCTCGTTTTCTTATCAAAATCTTTGTTTTTCTCTTTCTTATCCTATTATATGATTGAAAATTTAAAAATGAACGTTGAATACTTTTTCTATAGCCTGTGCAAAACCGCTATCATCACTTTTTGCAACAACAAAGTCAGCAGCCTCTTTTAACTCTTCAACTGCATTTTCAACAGCAACCCCTATCCCTGCATATTCAATCATTGAAATGTCATTGTCACCATCACCAATTGCCATAACCTCTTCTCTTTTCAAACCATAGTACTCGATCAAAAACTTAAGTGCATTTCCCTTTGAAACATTTATATCTGTAAATTCCAAGAAGAAGGGTTTTGAAAACATTATGTTAAATTTTTTGGTAAAATCCTCTGGAAGACTTTCTTTTAACGCTTTCAATCTTTCATGTTCATCAAAAAACAAAACTTTTGTAACAGGTCTTTCGATAACTTCAAGTAAATTTTCAACTATATGTGGCTCAAGTTTTGTAAGATTTTTGTAATACTCTGTCTTTTCGTTCATAGCTTCAACATACCATATATTGTCAATGTAAATGTGAATGTGAATATCTACATCTTTTGCAAGCCTTACAAGTTCTTTTGCACTATCTGGGCTAATCTCACAACCATAAAGTTTTTGATCAGTTTTGGGGTCATAAACAAGTGCGCCCTGGTATGTTATCATTGGGTAAAAATTCTCAAGTTCATACGCCACTTTTTTAACAGAAGGATAAGGCCTTCCTGAAGCTAATATCAAAATAATATTGTTTTTCTTTAAAAATTCAATAGCTTTTAAATTTTTTTCAGTTATTGTTAACTCCTTTGATAGTAACGTATCATCTATATCTGTTGCAACAAGTTTGATCATCTTTTTTGTTTCTCCTTTCTTTCATTTATGTCAAAATACAAAAAACGGTTTGGATATTGAAAACATGAACAACATCGTTCACGATATCAATATCCAAACCTTTTTAGTTTATAAAAACCTTTTTACTTTAAATGAACATATATTACATTTCCTGTCATAAGCTTCGGATAAAAGTATGTGGATTTTTGAGGCATCTTTTCGCCGCTTAAAGATACATCTTTTAATTCCTCAACAAGCGTTGGATTTAAAATAAATCCATATTTTGCACCCTTGTTTACTGTTTCTATTAACTCTTCAATAGACTTGGTATACTTTATGTTTCTCTGGTATAGAATATCTTCATCTGTAATTTCAAGAACTTTATTAAAAACAAGTTTTTGTAATATCACAACATCAAGATTTTTATAAGCTTTACTTCCTTCAATCTCTTTTAAGGAATCTTCAGGTTCTTTTAATGTAATTAGATAGAAATTATGATTATATGTGTAAACTAAAAATGCATATTTTTTCTTTGCTTCTAATTTCTCTTTTAAGTTTTTGTAATCCCCTTGTTCAATTTCAAAATCTGCTTTTAACTTTTCCATAAATATATCTTCTTCAACATCCGATGAAAGAACAATTCTATGTGTAGGCAAAATAATTATTCCTGGGTCTTCTAAACTTGTTAGTGTAATCATTATATAGTTATAATCTGCATTATCTCGTTTGCCTTCTTTCTGTTCCATCTCTTTCTTATATTCAAGTGCTGTTTCATACCTGTGGTGACCATCTGCAATAAATATCTTCTTATCATAAAAAAGCTGTCTCAATTTCTCAATTATATCACTGTCAGATACAACCCACATTCTCTCAAATGTACCAATGCCCTTATAAGAAACATCTTCTTTTTTCGATTTTATTGTATCTAAAATTTCTTTAATTTCTTTTGTCTTATCCTCATAAAGTCCAAATATACTGCTTATATTAGCATGTGTCTTTCGCATAAGCTCAAGTCTTTCTTGTTTCGGTTTTGAAAGCGTAAATTCATGAGGTATAACTATACCTTTTTCAAATTCAACAAGCTCAAGAGCAACAATTAGCCCTGTGCGAACATGCTTCTTCCCATCCACTTCAAATTCCTGTTCAAGAACATAAATGCAATCTTTTGAGTCAAATTTCAAAATTCCTTGCTTTATCCAGTTATCTAAGTATTCTTTTGCACGAGTAAACTTGTTATTCTCCTGGTTATCATTCTCAAACTCTTTCCCAAACTCAACTCGTATTATATTGTATTCGCTCTTTCTATAAAGTTCTTCTCTTTCCTCTTCAGAAATAATATCGTAAGGAGGACATATGCACTTGTCAAGTTCAATTTCAGGCGAATATCTCAAACCTCTAAACCCTTTGATGTTAGCCATACTACACCATAACCCTTTCTACTTTATATTTACTATTTTTATCCAAAACTGTTTTAAAGTTTTGCCATTGTCACTCTCAAAATTCCATCAGTATTTTTTAACTTTTCTACAGCCTCATCAGGTAGATCACCGTCTATCTCGCATACCATAACAGCTTTCTCGCCCTTTTTGTTCCTGGACACCTGCATTGTAGCGATATTGATTCCATATTCACCCACTATGGTACCAATTCTGCCTATCATACCAGGCTTATCTATGTTCTGGATAAGAAGCATATACTTTTCTGGTTTGAAATCTACTTTATAACCAAAGAAATCAATTATTCTTCCTTCATTGTTATACACCGTTCCAGAAAGTTCTAATACCTTCTCATTTGTAGTAAACCTTGCAGTTATCATATTTTTAAATTTACCTGCTTCTTCTGTTTTACTTTCAACTACCTCAATTCCCTGTTCCTTTGCTAATAGCTGGGAATTTACATAGTTGACAGTATCCTGTACCGAAAATTCAAGATAGCCTTTTAAAAGTGCACGTGTAAGCCAAGTTATTGCTTTCTCATCTATCTGTCCGCTGTAGACAATTTCAATTTTATTGGCAAAAGCTCTTTCTGCCTGAATAAAAATCTTTCCCATTGCTTCAGCAAGCTCTAAATATGGCATAACTTCTTCAAGCTTTTCCTTTTCAAACGCCGGAAGATTGACAGCATTTTTAGCAATACCGCCTTTGAGCACCGCTGCAACCTCTTTGGCAACAGACACAGCAACATTTACCTGAGCTTCCTGTGTCGATGCTCCAAGATGAGGTGTTATTACCACATTGTCAAGCTCTAAAAGTGGGTTGTAGAAGTCCTGTTTTTCAACCTCAAAGTTTGGTTCTTTTTCAAGAACATCAAGTGCTGCTGCTGCGACTATGCCTTCTTTTATAGCATTGTAAAGATCTTTTTCGTTTATAACACCGCCACGCGCACAGTTTACTATCCTGACACCTTTTTTCATCTTTTTGAACTCTTTTTCTGAAATGAGATTATACGTCTCTTTTGTCTTTGGCGTGTGGATAGTAATAAGGTCAGATTCTCTAAGTAATGTGTCAAAGTCAACCTTTTCAACACCGTATTTTTTGAACTTTTCATCAGAAACATATGGGTCAAATGCAATGACCCTCATTCCGCAAGCTTTGAGTCGTTCTGCAACAAGTGCTCCAATCTTTCCAAAACCAATAATTCCTGCTGTTTTTTCGTAAAGCTCAACACCTTTGAATTTATTTCTTCTAAAATCGCCCTGTTTACAAGACATGTACGCCTGTGGGATGTACCTAAATATGCTAAATATAAGACCAATTGTGAGCTCAGCAGCTGCCATAATATTGCCATCCGGAGCATTGACAACAATTATACCCTGTTTTGTCGCGCTTTCTACATCAACATTGTCAATACCAACACCAGCTCTTGCAATCACTTTTAAGTTCTTACCACACTTTATCATCTCTTCGTTCACTTTTGTTGCACTTCTGACAATCAAAGCATCATATTCACCAATTATATTGCAAATCTCTTCATGCGAAAGCCCAAGCCTTTCATCAACCTCAATTCCTTCATTTTTCAGAATATCTATGCCTTCTTTTGCAATCCTCTCAGTCACCAAAACCTTCATTTACTCTCACTTACCTCCTTAGCAATTTCCTGAAGCATAGCTTTTGTTGCATCACCAACTTCAAAGTTTTTGTACCCTACTTCTAAAAGCGCAAGCTCAAAGCATTCTATGGTTTTCAAAAGATCAAATTCGTCAACATATCCCATATGACCTATTCTTATAATCTTTCCTTTAAGTGTTGCCTGCCCTCCTGTTACCATTATATCATATTTCTGATTCATTATCTTCCTTACCTTTTCTATATCCACACCTTCCGGTGACTTTATTGCAGTAATTACCGCAGATGAGTATTCTTTCTTTGGGAGAAGCTCTAAATTAAGCTTTTCAGCAGCAAGCTGAGTAAGACGTGCAAGGCGTGTGTGACGTTTAAAATTGTTTTCAAGTCCATAATCTAAAATTAGTCTTAGCCCCGCATCAACAGCTCTGATTAATGTCACAGCTGGAGTGAATGGAGTATCCTGACTTTCCTTTAAAAGATTGTCTTGATACTTTTTAAAATCCCAATAAAACTTTCTAAGTTTTGACGTTTTGTAAAACTCCCAAGCTTTTTCTGACACTGAGACAAAGGCAAGACCCGGTGGGGACATCAAAGCTTTCTGAGATCCTGTAACAACTACATCAACACCCCACTCATCAGTCTTTAAATCAATTGCACCAAGTGAACTTACAGCGTCCACAATTAAAATCTTGTCTGTATTTTTGATATACCTTGCAAGCTTTTCAATAGGATTTGTAACACCTGTTGATGTCTCATTGTGTGTAATAAACACACCTTTTATGTCTTTGTTAGACTCAATTATTTCAATTACTTCGTCAATATTCGCAACATCACCATAAGGATATTTCTTTTCAATTACATTAAGACCAAACGTCTTGCATATATTTATAAACCTATCCCCAAAGACCCCTACTGAAACAACTAAAACAGTGTCACCTTCAGAAAAGAAATTGACAGCGCTTGCCTCCATTGCACCAGTTCCTGACGCTGCAAATGTTAAAACATTGTTTTTTGTCTGAAACACTTTTTTTAAGTTTTCATTCACTCTTGAAAAGATTTCTCCAAACTCTTTTGTGCGATGGTGAATAATCTGTTGTGACATGGCAGAAATAACCTCAGGTGGTAGCGGAGTTGGCCCAGGCGTCATCAAAAGCTTTGGTTTCCTCATATTTAAACTCTACCCCTTTCAACAAACTCAATTTGTTTTAAGTTGATTATATCTAATGCGACGTACAATGTCAATAATTTGACAATCTTATTATTATACATTTTAGACATATAATAATTAGATGTTTTTGTATATTTAAAACAACTTCTTGCAACAAAAAATTGGTAATATAAACAAAAAGCCGGCAAGAAGCACCGGCTAAAACCTTCTTTTGCAGAATCTTTATTTATTTTTTTTGTTCTCATCGTCCTCTTCATCTTCATATTCATCATCGTCTTCTTCATCGTCAAGCTCTTCTTCAAGTTCGTCAAGATATATTATTTCATTGCAGTTAGGACATTCAATCTCGTCCTCGTTTAAGTACTCATCTTCTTCTAAATAAAAGGTAACCTTGCAGTTTGGACAAGTCACTTCTACCAAGTCCTCGTCTTCTTCCTCATCATAGTAGTCATCATAATCCTCGTCATAGTTTTCATACACTTCATCTTCTAACTTTTCTAAATCCTCATCTATTGAGTCTACAACATCTTCCAGCTCTGCCTGCTTTACATCAAGCTCGTTTATTGCATCTGCAAATTCGTCAAGCACATCAATGATGCTCAGAAGAAGCTTGCCTTCTTTTGAATCCTCATTTATGCCCAAACCCTCTGCAAGTCCTCTCAAATATGCAACTTTTTCATACAAATTTTCCATTAAAGTATCCTCCTAAAATACAGAATAACCTTGTCTATACATAATATTTACCCATAAAAAATAGTTTATACACACAGCATATAATTGAAAAATATCAAATTAATTACACTCGTGATAGATACTCTTCTGTTGACGTGTCAATCTTAATTTTATCGCCGACATTGATGAAAAGCGGAACCTGAATTACAGCACCTGTTTCAACCTTTGCAGGCTTGGTTGCACCTGTTTGAGTATCACCTTTAAAGCCAGGTTCTGTGTCTATTACCTCAAGTTCAACAAATCTTGGTGGCTCGACACCAAATACAACCCCATTGTGCGAAAGAACAGTCACAGTCATGTTCTCTTTGACAAACTTGAGTGCATCACCAACCATATCATGACCTAGGGCAATCTGCTCATATGTCTGTGTATCCATGAAATAGTAAAGTTCACCGTCGTTGTAAAGATACTGCATCTCTCTTCTCTCGATGTGAGCAAGAGGCATTCTCTCGTCTGGTCTGAATGTCTTTTCAATCACAGCACCTGTCTTTATATTTTTAAGCTTTGTTCGAACAAAAGCTGCACCTTTACCAGGTTTTACATGCAAAAACTCAATCACTTGAAATATCTGACCATCGTACTCTATTGTTAATCCTCTTCGAAAATCGCCTGCCTCAACCATCAGCTTCCCTCCGATTAAAAATTTTGCTCTTCTATTTTATCAAAAACAACATATTTTTTTCAACCAAATTAAAATTCCTTTACATCCTCGCTATCCACCTCATATACATCTAAAATCTTTCCTTTTGAAAGTGTGCCATAGACCTTTTCAACCTTTGCATATATATACTTGCCAACAAGGTCTGCCGCATCATCAAGCTCTATTCTATTCTGATTTACATACCCAATTGCATTTTTGGAATTGAATCTGTCTTCTTCCTCAACAAATGCTAAAACCTCATCTCCTTCACAAAGCCAGCCACACAACGCCATGTAATGATCTTCATCCTTCACAGGACATATAGTAAACTTATTAATGTGAATATTTGAAGAAGCTTTGACATAAATTTTCTTTTTGTATTTTTTCTCAAGCTCTTCTATTCTGTCAATTTCACCCTTTCTTAAAATCTCACATACTTTTGTGTTAATCTCAACAAAGAATTTGTCTTCTACTTTGTTTTTGCAATACCACTCAATCTCTTTCAATGCTTTAAATGCGACACTCTCAGGAGACAAAATCTTACCAGTACCCTCACAGTAAGGACAGTTTGATTGCATAACGCATGAAAGTCGTTGCCTTACCTTCTTTCTTGTCATCTCAACAAGCCCAAGAGGCGTTATGTCAACAACAACAGTTTTTGTCTTGTCTTTTTTTAGGGCCTCTTTTAAAGCATCTAAAACTATCTTCTGATGATCTGGATTTTTCATATCAATAAAGTCAATTATGATTATTCCACCAATATCTCTGAGCCTTAGTTGCCTTGCAATCTCCTGTGCAGCTTCAAGATTTGTCTTTAAGATTGTTTCTGCAACATCATTCTTGCCAACATACTTTCCTGTGTTGACGTCAATCACAGTCAATGCCTCTGTCTCATCTATTACTATATAACCACCACTTTTTAACCACACTTTTTTCGATAATGCCTTTATAAGTTTTTGTTCTATCTGAAAATATTCAAATATATTAGTCGCAAGGTTAAAATACTCAACTTTATTTTTCAAACTCGGTGCATAAGAGGACAAAAATTCTATAATCTTGTTATATTTTTTCCTATCGTTTATAACAAACCTGTCAACCTGGTTGGTAAACATGTCTCTTACAGCTTTGAATACAAGGTCATAATCTTTGTAAAGAAGAACAGGAGCACTCTGACAGCTTTTTTGTTTTATTTTTTTCCACATATTCTTTAAAAACTCAAGTTCACTCTTCAAAACCTCTTCACTCTTACCTTCAGCTGCAGTTCTGACAATCAAACCCATTCCCTCTGGTTTTATCTTGCAGGCTATCTCTTTGAGCCTCTGCCTTTCTTCTTCACTCTCAATCCTTTTTGAAACACCAACATATTCTGTACATGGCAAAAGAACCAAGTATCTTCCCGGCAACGTTATGTTTGTAGTGACCCTTGGCCCTTTCTGGTCATAGCCCTCTTTTATTACCTGTACAACTATCTCTTGACCACACCTCAAAGCCAGCGGATTTGTTTTTATTTCGTAATACTCATCAGTATCCCCAAATTCAAGTCTGTTCACATCACCAAGATACAAAAAAGCATTTTTCTCCTGACCAATATTGACAAAAGCTGCATCCATACCAGGCAGAATGTTTTCAACTACCCCTTTGTAAATATTCCCTATTATACTTTGACTGTCCTCCCTTTCAATATAAATCTCGACAAGCTCTTTATCCTCTAAAACAGCTACCCTTGTTTGGTTAAAACTTACATCAACTATAATTTCACTTTGCATTATATCACCCTTTTATAGTTAACTTTTACCCTTTCAACCTTAACTATTCTACACTCAATATTATACTCTTGCAAAAATTCTCTTAATATATCTTCTGGTTTTATATAGCTTCCATTCAAAACGTTTATATGAAAGCTTATTTTTACAGTTTTATCTTCTCTTTCACACTCATAGTTCAAAAGAAAATCGAAAATCTTTTTTATTGTTACTTTGCCTTCTTTTTCTTTCTTTACAGCAGGATTTTTTTTCATAAACTCCTCAAAGTACTTACAAAATTCTTCCTCAACTTCAACAAAACATTGATAATACATATCACTTACTTGTATTTTATCAGTAGCCAGCTCAACTTTCAACATTTTTAATCCTTCTGGCAACACTTTATTGAAACTATCAATGATACTGTTCTCAAGTTCCTGCTCACATTCAACTTCAAATATCTCTTCTTTTGAACAAAGCCCAACTGGCATTGGAAGAATAAAAACTATTTTTGGGTGTGGGTTGAATCCCTGTGTAAACTTAAGTTTTATATTTAGCCTTCTAAATAACCTTTCAAATAACCTTGTCATGTCAAGATGGGATATAAACGCTGCTGGTAAATCTCGTGAGAAATAAAACCTGTATCTATTTGCCAACACAAATTCCCCCTCGAAAAGAAGCTACACCACAACCCATGCATCTTTCAAAACACGAACTTGTGGTTTTTGCTTCATATGCCAAAAGACACTCTTTCTTTAAAAACTCCTTGGTCACACCTGTGTCGATAATGTCCCATGGCAAAACCTCATCAAAGTCTCTTTTCCGGTCAGAGTAAAACTTCCAGTCGATATTTTCTCCCACAAATGCCTTTTCCCACTTTGAAAAATCAAAAAACTCACCCCAGTCGTCAAACTGGCAACCAAGAGCAACTGCTCCTTTAATCACCCTTGAAAGTCTTCTGTCTCCTCGTGAAAGTACCGCTTCAAGTTTACTAAGATAAAAATCATGCCAGCTATACTCAACATCCTTTACCCTTTTGAGGTTTTCTTTTAAAAGTTTCATCTTTCTTTGCATGTTTTCAATACTATCTTGTGCTTCCCACTGAAAGGGCGTGTGTGGTTTTGGTACAAAAAAGGATGTGGATACTGTTATTCTAACCTTCTTTTTAAACCCAAGTTCCTTGTAAATTTCCCTTATATTCTTTGCTATTGTATATATCCCAAGAACATCTTTATCTTCTTCAAGTGGAAGACCAAGCATGAAATAAAGTTTTATATTCTGAAACCCTCTTTCAAACGCAAGCTTGACTGTAGAGTATATATCTTCATCTTTTATATTCTTGTTTATAATATCCCTTAGTCTCTGTGTTCCTGCCTCGGGCGCAAAAGTTAGTGTAGGCTTTCTAACTTTTTCAACTTCTTTCAAAAGGTCCAAAGAGGTAGAATCAAGCCTTAAAGATGGCAGAGAAATGTTTACTTTTTTCTCTTCTGCAAATTTCAAAATTTCTCTTGCAAGCTTATCTATATCCGGATAATCACTTGTGCTAAGGGATACAAGAGTTATCTCATTGCATCCGCAATTTTCAACAAGTTCTTTTGCATACTGTAAAATCTTTTCTGCTTTTCTGAATCTAACAGGTCTGTATATTACACCTGCCTGGCAAAACCTACACCCTCTCGCACACCCTCTAAAAATTTCCAGAGTTATTCTATCATGAACAACTTCTATAAGAGGAGTTATCATTTTTGTTGGAAAATAGCTTGTATCTAAATCTTTTACAATTCTTTTTCTTACTTTCTTGGGCACATTTTCAGATACAGGTGTTATAGATTTTATAATACCATCTTTGTTATATTCAACATTGTAAAGCGAAGGAACATAACAGCCCTCAATAGATGCACATTCAAATAAAAATTCTTTTTTTGTCATGTTTGAAAATTTATATCTTTTAAAAAGATCAATAATCTCCAAAATGACTTCTTCACCCTCACCAATAACAAACACATCAACAAATTCCCACAAAGGTTCTGGATTGTACGTACATGGACCACCCGCAATCACAATTGGCATTCCCTTTTCTCTTTTTTGACTTTCAAGAGGAAGACCACAAAGTTCAAGCATCTTCAAAACATTTGTATAGCTCATCTCATATGAAAGAGAAAATCCTAATATATCAAATCTATCAAGTTCAGTAAAAGTTTCAAGTGAGAATAGTTTTATTCCCTCTTTTTTCATCCTCTTTTGCATATCAATCCATGGCATAAAAGCCCTTTCGCAGTATACATCTTCTCTTTCATTCAAAAGATGATACAAAATCTTAAGTCCCAAGTTAGACATGCCTATTTCATATACGTCCGGAAAGCAAAATGCAAATCTAACATCCACCTTTTTAGGGTCTTTTTTTATCATGTTTATTTCGTTGCCGATATATCTTCCCGGTTTTTCGACATCATAGAGCAGTTTAAATACCTTGTCTTTTACAACCACTTTTGTCCTCCACCTCTTCTTTATATAAAAATACAATAAGCTACAGGCTACCCTGTAGCTGAAAAGCTTAAAAATCTTAAATTCTATTATTCCTCAAAGAAAATAAAAGCAAACGTCCCAGGTCCAACATATGTGCCTATTACGCTACCTATTTGAGTTACGATAAGCTCGCCAGGCGAAATTTCCTGTTTTATTGTATTTATAAGTTCCTCAACTTCACTTAAATCACCTGCATAACAAAAACCACAAACCTGATTTTTAAGGTCCAATCCTTTTTTATTTACCTCTTCAATTATTCTTGGCAAAGCTCTTTTCATGCCCCTTACTTTATCAAGTGGCTCAACCACTCCGTCAACTATATGAAGAATAGGTTTTATGTTTAAAATATTACCGATAGTTGCCTTTGCAGGTGATATTCTTCCGCCTTTTTTGAGATATTCTAAGGTTTCAACCGCAAAAATATGTCTTATAGTATTTGTTTTTTGTATTATAAATGAAGCTATATCTTTTGCTGGCATACCTTCATCTGCTAACCTTTTAGCTAAAATAGCTAAAACTCCAGTACCTATCGATGCGCTTTTACCATCAATAACAAAAACCTTTTGAGAATCTAACATGTCTCTAGCCAAACATGCAGAATTATAAGTCCCTGATAGTTTTGATGAAAGATGAATTGATACAATCTCATTACCATTTTCAATCTCTTGTTTAAATATATCCAAAAACTCTTCCGGGCTTGGTTGAGATGTTCTTGGAAGAACTGTTGATGATGTTAATTTTTTG
Source organism: Caldicellulosiruptor diazotrophicus (assembly GCF_017347585.1). Taxonomy (NCBI): domain Bacteria; kingdom Bacillati; phylum Bacillota; order Caldicellulosiruptorales; family Caldicellulosiruptoraceae; genus Caldicellulosiruptor; species Anaerocellum diazotrophicum. Next base: position 510,834 of record NZ_AP024480.1, on the reverse strand, counting down.
TAAAACGTTTCAGGTGTAATTTCTACCCAGTCTTTATAAACTTCGTCTTCAAAAAAAACCTTTAATGGTACCATTTTGATACCAAATTCATTTAGCATCTGAGGGCTCAAATCACACGTCGAATCTGTAACTATAGTAACACCCATTTAAAATCCCCCTTTTATCTCTATGGACTAGACAAGATTAGGAAAGCCAAGCTGTCTGAGAGCTTCATATAAAACAATAGCAACCGAATTTGAAAGATTTAAAGACCTCACATCGCTTATCATAGGTATTCTGTAAGTCCTATGTATGTTCTGTTCAATCAGCCACTGAGGAAGACCAGCTGTTTCTTTGCCAAACATAAGATAGCAATTGTCTTCATATAGCGCCTGGGTATAATATTGTTTGCCTTTGGTAGAAAAATAGAAAATGGTTGCTCCTCTGTTTTTTTCAAAAAAGTCATTCAAATCCTTGTATATCTTTACATCCAAATACTGCCAGTAGTCAAGACCTGCTCTTTTCAAGTACTTATCTTCCAATGAAAAACCAAGAGGCTCTATAAGATGGAGCTTGCTTCCTGTACATGCACACGTTCTTGCAATGTTTCCTGTATTGTATGGAATTTCAGGTTCATGTAACACAATGTTTATTGGCATAATATAGAACAACACTCCCCCTTTCGTCATTTAGTTTTCCATGAACGCAACATCCAAATCAATTTTATCCCCGTTGTCAAGTAAAAGCGGAACACATATGTTTATCATTTTAGATGTGCTGAGCGTCATGTTCTCACCTATTAAAATTGAAGGGGGTGTTATCTCAACCTTCAATCCTTTTTGTGAAAAAAGTGTTGAACTATTACCCATAATCATATTTGCCATCTCACCAATCGCACTTTTGGCAAGCTCATCAAATTCTGATACAGGATATCCTCCCATCATCATTGATGCAATATTTTTAGCTGTTTCAATTGACATGCAAAAGTTTACTTGTCCTTTTATATTCCCTGTCATTCCAATTATAACAACAACTTGGTCAACTTTATATGTTGGTTCTTTAATGTATACTTTCCCAAGCTTAAAGTCAATGTTTGCAACCTGTCTTAGTACTTGCTGGCTCGCTTGTATAAATGGATTGATGTATTCAACATTTACATTTGCCATCCAAAATTGCCTTGTTACCCTGCCATTTTACTTGGCAGAATACAAGACTTTCCTCCTTTCTTCATTTTAGTATCTTTTCAAATAGGAATGATCTTTTGATTTTTATTGCCTTTGCAGGACAAAGTTCGTGACAGCAATAGCATTTTATACATTTTTTCAAATCGAGGTACGCTTTTCTGCTCTTCATCTCAATAGCCTGAGCTGGACAAGCGTTGAAACACTCTGCACAACCTATACAAATATTTCTGTCGAAAACTGGTCTAGGTGAGAGAAAACTATCCAAAAACCTTGACAAAAACTGTGGAAGCCTTCCTTTCACAAAAGAAATCTCGGGTCTTAAGACGAGTTCAAAACTCGATGGTGCAACATCTTCAATCATCTCACCAACAATCTCAACCTCATCAGGATTTAAAAGTCCTTTCTCCTTTGCCACCTCCAAAAGAGGAACATCTTTTATGTCAAGCCCAATAATCTTACAAGCCACATAATCCAAAGCAATTGCATCCTCGGATATTAGCAAAATTCCAAGCTTTTTAGGTTTTCCTGCCGACGGTCCTTCTCCTTCCATTGCAACAATACCGTCCATAATATTTAACATTGGCTTTGCTACTATGAAGATTTCAATTAGCATCTCCATAAATCTTCTAACATCCTGGAACCTAAAATGCATCTCAGCTTTCTGTCCACCTGGGACAAGCCCAAACAAATTCTTAACAGCACCTGTGAAGACTGCCATCTGATGGGTTTTAAGTTTTGGAAGATTTATGATTCCCTGGCTTTCAAAGTATGGGGATATCAATGAAAGTTTTTTAAAAGTTGACCTTTCGACATTAAGGTCTCTATAAGACGTATCATAGTTTAAATAAACATTTTCAAGATTTTCAAGTACTTTAATTCCTGCAGCCTGGTATATATTTTCAAGCCTCTTTTTGGTGTACGGACCACCTGGACTGTCGGCTATTATAACCTTTGCTACTTTCTCTTTAATAATTTCTACTGTTGCCTGAACAACAGTAGGATGGGTGGTAACAGCATCTTCAGGGCTTTTTTTCATGAGAAGATTCGGTTTTACAAGTACGCAATCTTTTTTTGGAATTTCACAACCTATTAGGTTTATACCCTTTAAAATTGCATCTTTCACATTCTGAAGGTTATATGTATCACACTTTACAATCGCAACCTTACACATTAATTGTTTCCCCCAAAACAAACTTTTCTATTGCTCTTGCCACCCCATCATCATCGTAAGAGTTCGTCACATAATCAGCTATTTCTTTAAGTTCTTCAATAGCATTCTCCATTGCAATACCAAGCCCGGCAAATTCAATCATCTCAAGGTCATTTTCATTATCACCTATTGCCATCACTTCCTCTGGTGCTATTCCTAAATAAGAACAGACAAATTCAAGTGCACTCTTCTTGTTAACTCCTTCTTTCATAACTTCTAAAATGTTAATGTCTGATTTTGTGGTTTCAATACCTGAAATTTCTCTCTCTATTATTTTCCTTACATAGTCTACTTTTTTCAAATCAGCGTCAATAATAACAAATTTGGTGATTAAATCAGCGCAGGCTTTAAGGGTATTTTCAGAATCGTCAATTATGATATTAATTCTCTCTTCTTCAGGAAGTTCCTTATTCTTTTCGTAATAAAATTTAGATGAATAATCAAGCCTTCTTGCTATCATTGTGTCCTGGAAATAGTAATGATAATAGATGTCATTTTCTTTGCAAATTCTGGCAATTTCCAGACTCTTTTCATTCTCAAGACCTATATAGTAGATATCTTTATTTTTCTTGAGGTCTCGCACAATTGCACCGTTGCAGGCAACAATAACCTGGTCATAAAGTCCTAAAACCTTTGCAAAATACATCACGCCTTTGAGGATTCTTCCTGAGCACAGAACAATCTTCACACCTTTTTTCTTTGCAAGCTCAATAGCTTTTTTGTTCCTGTAAGAGATATTTTTGTTTCTGTCTAAAAGTGTCATGTCAAGGTCAATTGCAATAAGTTTGTACATCTTTTACCTTCACCTATATTAATAAATTTTAAAAATAATTTGTTACAATTTATTATATCAAAAAAAAATAAAGGCTGCCAATCATGGCAGCCTTTATTTTTGAAATTAGTACATATCAGGTGCTGGAGCTGGTGGATTCTTCTCTTTTTCAGGTTTTTCAGCAACAACTGCTTCTGTTGTCAGAAGCATTGCAGCGGCTGATGCAGCATTTTGTATAGCTGTTCTTGTAACCTTCGTTGGGTCAACAATTCCCGCCTCGAACATGTCAACAAACCTCTCGTTGAGTGCATCAAATCCAACACCAGCTGGGCTCTCTTTTACCTTGTTTACAATAACTGAACCGTCTAAACCAGCATTTTCAGCTATTTGTCTGAGTGGTTCTTCCAGAGCTTTTCTTACAATCATTGCACCTGTCTTCTCATCACCAGTGAGGCTTTCAATGAGCTTATCAAGTGCTGGAATTGCATTAATTAGAGCTGTACCACCACCAGGTACAATTCCTTCTTCTACTGCAGCTTTTGTTGCAGCAAGAGCATCTTCAATTCTAAGTTTCTTTTCTTTGAGCTCAGTCTCAGTTGCAGCACCAACATGAATTACTGCAACACCACCAGCAAGCTTTGCAAGTCTTTCCTGAAGTTTTTCTCTGTCAAAATCAGATGTTGTTTCTTCAATCTGTTTCTTGATAGACTGAATTCTTGCTTTGATTTCGCTTGGGTCTCCTGCACCGTCAACAATGATAGTATTTTCTTTCTGAACTTTTACTTGTCTTGCACGACCAAGCTGGCTGAGTTTTACCTCTCTCAAGTCAAGACCAAGCTCTTCAGAAATTACTTGACCACCAGTTAATATTGCAATGTCCTGCAGCATTGCTTTTCTTCTGTCACCAAATCCTGGTGCTTTTACTGCAACACACTGGAGTGTTCCTCTGAGTTTATTTACAACAAGTGTTGCCAAAGCTTCGCCTTCAACATCCTCTGCAATTATCAAAAGTTTTCTCCCCTGCTGAACTATCTGTTCAAGAAGTGGCAAGATATCTTGGATTGTCGAAATTTTCTTATCTGTAATCAAGATGTATGGATCATCAAGCACTGCTTCCATTCTCTCTGTATCTGTTACCATGTATGCAGAGATGTAACCTCTGTCAAACTGCATACCTTCAACTATCTCAAGAGTTGTTTCTGTTGTTTTTGACTCTTCAACAGTAATAACACCATCATTTGTTACCTTCTCCATTGCATCTGCAACAAGTTTACCAATCTCTTCGTCTCCTGCTGAGATTGAAGCAACATATGTGATGTCTTCTTTCCCTCTTACCTTCTTGCTCATCTTTCTAATTTCTTCTACAACAACTTCAACTGCTTTCTGTATACCCTTTCTTAAAATCATTGGATTCGCACCAGCTGCAATGTTCTTAAGACCTTCTCTTATCATTGCCTGTGCCAGAACTGTTGCAGTTGTTGTACCATCACCTGCAATGTCGTTTGTCTTAGACGCAACCTCTCTTACAATCTGTGCTCCCATGTTCTCAAATGGGTCTTCCAGCTCAATCTCCTTTGCAATTGTAACACCGTCATTTACAATCTGTGGTGAACCAAATTTCTTCTCAAGAACAACATTTCTTCCTTTTGGTCCAAGTGTAACTTTAACTGTATCTGCAAGTTTATTAACACCACGCTCTAAAGCCCTTCTTGCCTCTTCGTCGAATAATATCATCTTTGCTGCCATCTTTAAACCTACCTCCTTTTCAATTCAAATTAATCTTCAATTATTGCTAAGACATCATCTTGTCTGATTATTGTATATTCTTCACCATCAATTTTGATTTCTGTACCTGCATATTTGCTTACAATTACCTTATCACCTTTTTTCACAACCATTTCAACCTTTTCACCATCAACAATTCCACCTGGACCAACCTCGATTACCTCAGCAATCTGTGGTTTTTCCTTTACAGTATCTGGAAGAACAATACCGCTCTTTGTTACCTCTTCTCTCTCCTTGAATTTGATTAGAATCCTATCACCAATTGGTCTTATCTTCATTAAACTTCCCCTCCTTTTTCAAGTTTGTTAGCACTCACTTTGAATGAGTGCTAATCACAATAAATACTATAGTATATTCTTCCTTTTCTAATCAAGTTTAATTTTGCCCAAAAAAAGCACGCTATATTCAATTTTCGTCGAATTTAAAGGGAAAATATAAAAATATCTTCTTCAGACTCTCATTTTCTCTTCACTGCTTTAATTTTTACATTACGCTATTCACTTAAATCTTGTAAAATTTGTTTTCGATACTGGGTAGGACTCAGACCTGTATACTTTTTGAAAATGTCATTAAACCTCTGAAGTGAAGAAAATCCACACATCATTGCAATATTGCTAATCTTTAGATTTGAAATTGTAAGATACTCTTTTGCCTTTTCTATTCTCTTTGAAAGTAAATATTCTTTTGGTAAAACCCCAAAATGGTTTTTAAATATCCTTGAAAGACTACTTTCAGACACGAAAAACCGCTTTGCAACATCACCCATTTTTATATCTTCCATGTAGTTTTTGTCAATATATTCTTTAATATGTTTTACAATCATTGAATAGTCGTAATTTTTTATCATTTCAAGACTATCAACTTCCCGTGTTATATATACGAAAAGCTCTAAACATTTTATATAAAGAAGAATACTATTTTTGTTTTCTTTTGCCTCATGAAGAATAGATTCTAAACAAAAGAAAATATTGCTTCTTTTTCGAACATGAAAAAAGTAAAATTTATTTGCTATGTTTTCTAAAACTTTTAAAAAGCCATAAATTTCTTTAAGATCATTTACCTTTGCTTTGCTATCTGGATTTAAATAAAATCCTATTACAATAAATTCAGCCTTGCTCGAACCTGTAACCTCAAACTTATGCTTTGTAAAGGGTTTTATTATCAAAAGGTCACCAGCTTTTAGATCAATTTTTTCTTCCTCTACCCAAAAATCAATGTTTCCTTTCTTTATGAATATAAGTTCATAACTGTCATGAATATTATAATCCATTTTCCAGCTATTATCATGAACTCTCTCAAGCGTCTTTACTATTACAGGCAGGATTTTATTAATTGCTTCTATCATCTTCTAACCCCGCTTGCTTTACTTATGACTATTATATACTGCTTCAAAAATCTCTTCATATGTCATTGCTCTCAAAAATTGTATCCTTCGCCCCACCAATAAGTTAGAATTTAGATTTTTGCTTTTTAAAAACCTTTCAAACGACTCTTTGTCCTGAATAACTCCATTTCGGTAAAGAACATCTGCAATGTTTTCAATATTGTCAATATAAATGTCCACCGTACTATTAAGATTTGGTAAAACTTCTTTAGCGTTCGAAATAGTGATAAAATACATTGCACAAACACCAAGTATCCATCCAATTCCTATCCCCAGCAACAAAAACTTGTACCACCTCAGCTTCTCTCCCTCCCAACTATTCTTATAGCAAGTTTTGCTTCACCCTTGCCAATATTTAAGATCGATGCAATCTCATCTACTGTATACCCCTGTTTGTAAAGATCAACTGCTTTTCTGTAAAGCTCTTCTTTTGACTGTTTTTTGCTCTCATTTTTTCGCATATCATTTACATGTTCAATAAAATCTTCTTTTTGTGCATAAGTTTTTGTTTCGTTCGTTTTTTCAACTTTTTTTTCAGTGTTTAGATGCTCAGTATTACCTTTGATTGGCACTTTTTCAATGTCTAAGATCTCACCTTTGGCCCATCTTACCTTGTTTTCTATTCTTTCAATAATATATTCACCAAAATTATCTAATTCTTCAATAGTCTCAATGGCTTCATTCAAAAGCTGTGAAAGAGTTTTTTGAGCCTTTTCTGATTCATGTAAAATCTTCTCTCCTCTTTCTATATCCTTTTTTAACAACCTCAGCGACCACAATACTACAATTAACCCAAAAAATATAAATAATATTACATAGGCATCCATTTTCTTCTTATCTTCTCCTTAACACAAAACTTTATATTCTAATATCAAATCCCTTCTGTTGCTTTTTGGATTTCTTAGATTCCTGTTTTTCTTTTTCTTGTTTTTGTGTAAACCTAATTTCAGATACATTCTCCTTTTCTCTAACCCTTCTCAAATCTTCATATACCTTTGACTGGTTTTTCTGGCTATTTATGTGTTTTAACATATTCTCTTTCTGTTGCTCACTAAGCACAACCTGTGACACCTCTGTCGATTTTGGGTACAAAATCTTTACATCAATTGGTCTTATATTCATTTTCTTTCATCTCCTTTTATTTCCAAGGAAATTCTAAATATAGTTATCTTTAAGCATATGGTGCTATCTTTATATCTGCATCCTCTCTATAAATCTTACAATATTTTACTGGTTCTTTTATAAGTTTACATACATTCCCTATTGTTATCTTAACCCCTGGATATACTGTATCCTGAACCTTAACAATCCCTTCGTTTCTCTCCTCAAGTCGCTTTTCAATTTCTTCAAATTCACTCTGCAATGTTTTTAATCTTTCTGATGCTGTTATCTTTGACCTTGTAAATTTTTGAAGCATCTCTCTTTTCTCATCTGTTAAAAGACCTGCTGCTTCTATCTTTTTCAGAACCTCAATTCCTTGATCACATTTTTTTATGTTTTCTCTTAACTCTGACATCTCTTTTTTTATCTCTCTGTACCTTTCCAACATAATAGGATCAACCCCAACTTCTATTTCAGTAACAGTAGAAAGATACGAACCTATCACTTTTGCTTCAACCTCTTTACCAACCTTACAAGACCCACCAACAATAGAAGCTTTCCTGCCAACAAGTACAAGTTTATTACCGCACTTTATGTCACTATGAACAATTGCTTCTGCCTGAACATCTTCTCCAGCAACAACAGTAGCATTCTCAATAAACTTTGCAAAAACACTCTTGCCGGCAATAACTCTGCCCTTACCCATACCTGTTATTCCTTTGTGCAGTACTACATTTCCTTTTGCCTCAATTTCAGCTGCCTCGACAATACCATCTACCTCTATATTCCCCTCAGCAACAACCTTAAACCCAGAAAGCACACTTCCTTTTATGTGAATATTACCAACAAAGTTTATGTTACCCGTTGAATTGTCTATATCAGAGTTAATCTCCAATGTATTTAATACTGTAACCTTTCCATCAATTATGCACACCTGACCATCGCACGCAGCTTTTAATGTATGACCGTCAGAATCTATGTATGTATTTTTCCCCCTTGGGAGATTTAACTTCCTACCTTTTTGCCCTCTTATCACCCCTCCAAAAACATCCATACCATTTTCTCCATCAATTGGATCTATCATCGTGACAAGAACATCATCTTTTCGCACATTCTGGACAATTCCTAAGTCCTTGTAATCTACTCTTCCATCAGGAAGTTCTTTGGGTCTTATCTCACGTTTGACATCAAAGTGGTATATAAGCTTGCCATCCACAGGTTTACCAGGCGGCTTTCCTTGAGCTACCACAACAGGTGTCCCAAAAATAGGATTTTCAATAATCTTCTTTATGGCTTCTTCATCTATCCCAAATGTAATTTTATTTTCTCTCAATTTATTCATCACATTTTCATATGTCAAATCTATACCATTTTGATTCTGTATAAGCACTATACTTGCTTTTAATCTATCAGATGTCACCATAACCTTTATATCAACCTTTTGTTCATTTGACATTTTAATGTACCCCTTTCCCCGCAAAAAATAAATACTACTTTTCCAAATACTTTTGTAACGCACTTCTGAGTTTTAAAAGTGCTCGTGTGTGAAGCTGACTAACACGTGACTCAGATACACCCAGGATTTTTGCTATCTCTTTTATGCTAAGATCTTCATAGTAATAAAGCACTATCACCATCCTTTCATTCTCCATAAGACTATCTATCTGTTGTCTCAAGACTTCTCTGAGCTCTTCATTCTCTATAAAATGTTCCGGCTGAGACACAAAATCTTCAAGTCCGCCAATTTTGCTTTCATAGTTCTGTTCCAAGAAACTTTCCAGTGAAATAATCATACCACTGGATATCTTTTCTTGCAGTTTCTGAAGTTCATCAATCGAAATCCCAATTCTCTTGGCAACTTCCTGAACTGTCGGTGTTTTACCTTCTTTTTCTATCTCAATGTACGCTCTTTCTATCTCTTTTGCTTTCTGTCGAATGCTTCTGGGCAAAAAGTCTTGACTTCTAACACAGTCAATTATTGCTCCTTTTATTCTTGTATAAGCGTATGTCTCAAATTTGACTCCTTTTTGACTATCAAACTTCTCTATTGCATCAAGAAGACCAATCGAACCATAACTTACCAAATCGTCATATTCAACATTGCCACCAAAATAAATGGCCATCCTGCCAGCTACAAGCTTTACAAGTGGCATATATTTTATTATAAGCTGTTCTTTTATCTTAGGGTCTTTTGTCTTTGTAAACTTCTCCCACAAAAATGCATCATCCATACCTATTCGTACCTCTCAACTACTCAAGGATTATGGTCCTTGTTGTCATTCAATAAACTCATTATTATACTTCCAAACACATAACCTATAATCGACACTAAAGCAGTTGCAAAAAATGTATAATCTCCGGATTTTTTTGTAAAAAGACATGTAACAAGAACTATACTCCCACCTACAAGCGCTAAAATCTCAGGTAATAATTGCTCCCCTTTCAACTTTCAAGTCTTCTCCTTTAAATTGTTTTTGTCCCCTTGCCAATTGTTTTTATTTCAAGCCTACCATCTTCAGAGTAAAATATAATAGTTCTACCATAATTTCCTCCAGTATCTTCTGCTACAATAGGTATATTTTGTTCATATAAAACTTTTTTGGCAGCATCTACGTTTCTTTTTCCAATGTTCATAAACTCAGAACGTGTTACTTCAAACATCTGAGCTCCACCTGCAAGTTTGGAAACCATATTTTTTTTCGTAGCACCAAGCTCTTCCATTTTCTCTATGAGTAGGGGTATACCTGTATCCGCAAACTTCGCAGGATTAGTATTATTTTTTACACCCCAGCTGTAAGGAAGCATAATATGTATCATTCCTATTATCTTTGTCTTTGTGTCGTATATACACACCCCAACGCAAGAACCAAGTCCAAGTGTGGTAAGCGCATTTGGATAACCAGTAACATTTAAATCTGCCATGCCTACTTTTATAATCTCCATCATCTTTTATGCTACTCCCAGTGCCTTTAACATTTTTTTATATGACTCTATTGTTGGTATAAGGAAAAAATCAGCAACAATCCTACTGCTTTCTTCAAAAATCTCTGTTTCGATATAAAGAGCAGTGTCCCCTGTCTCGCCAAACTGAATAGCAGGAAAGCTTAAAATTGCACCTGCCATATCCTCAGCAAGCTGGGGAACAGACTGAATCATCTTAAAACCTGTAAGAGTTGATAGTGCTGTTAAATATGCCCCAGCTAAAATGTTTCCGATCTCCATCAAAGCAGACTTTTCTATGTCAGTAAATTCATTGTATCCATTTAAAGTTGTACCCATTAACATGTTAACAAGAAGGTGAGCTGATGCTTGAGACATCACAAACATTATAAATCCTTCTATGTCGCCTTCCACGTTCAATAATATTCCAACTACGGGTATCTCTGCTCCGCCAAGAATTTCTGGAACTTCTTGGAGTTTTACCATCTTTACAACAGGAACCTTCATGTTTATTTTTCTACCTATCATCATGGCAAGAGCTGACACTGCATTACCTGTTCCTATGTTCCCAAGTTCTTTTAATACATCTAAATACATTTCGTTTATTTCGCTGTTTGACAAATTCATAAAAATTAAACCTCCTCGGCTTTTTCAAAAAGCACATCTTCAAGGTTGATGATGTTTATGAGCAAGCCGTTATACTTTGCAATAGAAAACTTAAACTCGTTCCTGTCTCTTGTTGCCTGATCAAAATCTTCTTTGGTAAGATATACCACATCTAAAACCTCGTCAATTATAAGTCCTACTTTGAACTCGCCTTTCCAGTTAACAATCAAAATTCTTGTCTCCTCACTAAACGCCTCTTTCTCAACATCAATCTTTTCACGAAGGTCTATAACTGGTACAATCTCACCACGAAGATTTATAACTCCTTTCACATACTCCTTTGTATGAGGTACTCTAGTTATCGGCATAATCTTTTCTATGTTTTCTATATTGTTCACACTCAACCCATAATGTTCATTTGCAAGCCTGAAAACTAAATATTGTTCCATCTTCTCTTTTCACCTCTATACTTTTTTCTTACACTGTTAACATGTTCGGATCAAGTATCATAGCAACAGACCCATCGCCAAGTATTGTTGCACCAGATATGAGCCTAATTCCCTCTAAATACTTTCCAAGAGATTTTATAACAATATCCTGCTGCCCTAAAAGCCTGTCAACAATGATTCCTGTCAGCTTTTCACCACGTCTTACTATTACAACAGTAAATTTCTTCTTGTCAAGAACTGGCTCTAACCCCACAATGGAATGTAAATGCTTTATTGGAATCACCTGATTTCTCAGCATGATTATCTCTTTTCCCTTTTGAACAATCTTTATATCCTCTTTTGCAACATCCACAATCTCTCTGATTGATGCAACAGGAATTGCATATATCTCATCATGTACAGTAACAAGCAATGCCTGAATGATAGCAAGAGTCAACGGAAGTCTTATAATAAACTTTGTTCCTTTTCCTTTCTGTGTCTTTACCTCAACCATTCCACCAAGCTGTTCAATTTTGGTCTTTACAACATCAAGTCCAACCCCACGTCCAGAAAGATTTGTAACCTTGTCTTTTGTTGAAAAGCTCGGCATGAACAAAAAATCTATTATTTCCTGGTCTGACAATTCTATCTGGTCTTCTTTCAAAAGTCCCTTTTCTATCGCTTTTTGCTTTACCTTTTCCAAATCAATTCCTTTACCATCATCCTCTACTTCAATAACAACATTGTTTCCATCATGATAAGCCGAAAGTTTAATAACTCCGCTCCTTGATTTACCAGTTTTGACCCTTTCATCAGGGTCCTCTATCCCATGGTCAGCAGCATTTCTCAGAAGATGAATGAGCGGGTCACCAAGTTCATCCACAATAGTCCTATCAACCTCTGTATCTTCACCAGACATTACAAGTTCAAATTCCTTTCCAAGTTCTCTTGCCAAATCCCTCATCATCCTGGGAAAACGTGAAAATACCCTCTCTACTGGTACCATTCGTACCTTCATAACAGCGTCATGCAAACTTGTTGTTATTCTCTCCAAGTACTCAATAGATTCTTCGTACTGCCTATCATTATATTTTTTGGCAAGTCCTTCTATACGGCTTTTGATTATAATAAGCTCGCTTACCAAGTTCATTAGAACATCCAATCTTTCAATATCAACTCTAACTGTTTTGCTTGTTTTCTGCACAGTTTCTTGTTTTTGTTGCCGTACAACCTTTACAGTTTCTTGGACAGGAGTCTCTTGTTGCACCTCTTCAATTTCTTCTTTTTCTTCTGCACTGCTAACCTCGCCAGACTTTATCTCAAGCCCTTTTACTTCTCTTATCTCTGAAATTGATAGAATTCTTTCTCTTATTTTTTCAATCGGTTGTTTGCTTATAACAGTAATAGAAAACTCAAAATCAAACTTTTCATCCTCAATATCCTGAACAGAGGGTTTTGAATGAATAATCTCACCAAATTCCTCAACTGCCCTGAAAACAAGGTATGCACGAGCAGATTTTAAAAGACAGTTCTGGTCAAGCTCAACATCAAATTTGTAAACGTTAAACCCTTGACTCCACGCACGTTCTATTGCTCTTACAACAAATTCGTCATACTCATATTTTTTAATTGGCTTTGAGGTGGAAGAAACTGTTACGCTTTCGGCAGGTTTCCCTAAAATAGCATTCAAAGCGTTGACAAGATGCAAATTTGCTTCTTTTCCTTCTGTGCCTGTTGCAACTATAACATCTAAGTATGCTTCAAGCGCATCAACTGTTTTAAAAAGAATATCCATAATATTAGAATTTACTTTTAACTTGCCATCGCGTGCAGCAGCAAGAACATTTTCCATTGCATGTGTAAGTTTTTGCATGTTGGTAAAACCCATTGTTCCAGCCATACCCTTTAAAGTATGGGCTGATCTGAAAATCTCATTTATAAGCTGCAAATCCTCAGGGTTTTCTTCAAGTTTTAGCATATTGTCGTTAAGGCTTTGAATGTGATCTCTCGCTTCTTCTATGAACATTCCAAGATACTGAGACATATCCATCTTTTCATCACTCTCCTTCTTTTGCACGAAAGGCTTTTTTGAAAATAATTATTATCATAACAGCCCTTTTTGTCTCATCTTCTGTTGCTGAGCAAAAATAAACCTGACTATTTTGTCTATTTCATTTTGTCTTGCCTCAATAAATTTACAACCATACATAAATCTGTACATCGGGTGTTGCACCCTTTCTTTTCTAAGAATCTGTGCTTTCAAGATAAGTTCTTCTTGTTCAATTGGTATCTTGGTTAAAATAATATCACCTATTTCAAATTCTTCTTGAGCTATAAAACATACACCTCCACCGCTAATATCCTTTGTAAGTGCTTTTACAATCTTTCCTTCTGAAAACTCTTCTTCTGCCCAATCTTCTTGTTTATTTTCCTTTGATATTTGATCATGACTTAAAAGTTTAACAAATATATCCAAATTTACTGGAAGTCTGAAAAACATTCTTCTCTGGATTTTTCTAACATCTGATATCTGTTTGACTTTTACCATGTATTCTGGTTCTTTAAACCTCTCCTCAACAACGCCGTCAAACATCCAAACACCATCGCTTGAAACTTTATACACCCTCAAAATTTCATCAATGTAAAATGTCACATAAACTCCTTCTTTTATGGGTGTTAAAATATAAAAACAGTCATCTTTTATATCGGCAATTTTGGAAATATACTGCACATCCTTTTCTTCCCATGTGCGTCTATCTATTCTGACAATTTCAATCTTATCACCTACTTTGAAAATCTTTTGCATAAAAAGCCCCCTCTTTTATTGTTCACGAAGTCTTTTGATAATTGATTCAATAAACCGTGAAAAACCACCCCTGTTTTTTTCATCAATACTTTCAGATGACATTAAAATCTTTCTTGCCACATTTTCAACCTGTCGTGAAATGTTGCTCTTTTCATATGATATCATAAATGGTACCTGTTTGATAACTGATTTTGAAACAATACTATTTTCTTCTATATACCCTATATATTCTACTTCTCTTTGCAAAAACCTTTTAATCACACTATTTAGCCTGAAAAAAATCTCTTCTGCTTCCTTTACCCCATTTACCCGGTTTACTAAAAGGTTTATTTTATGATTAAAATCTCTTGCTATAATTGCCTTTATTATAGCATAAGCATCTGTGATAGAGGTAGGTTCTGGAGTTGTAATTACTATTACTTCATCTGATATCATAACAAACTCCATAACATTTCGTGAAATCCCTGCACCTGTATCTATAAGAACTACGTCAAAGGATTTATTTATCAACTGGGCACATTCAATTAACCTCAATAACCTTTCCTCATCTAAATTTGCAAGATCAACTATCCCCGAACCGCCTGATATAAAGTTGATACCCAGCGGCCCCTCTTCAACAATTGAAAAAATATCTTTTTTACCCTCCAAAACATCTTTTACATTGTATTTTGGCGACGTTCCAAGCAAAACTTCAACATTTGAAAGTCCCAAGTCAGCATCAATTATAAGTACTCTTTTACCCATCTTTTTCAAAGCAATTGCCATGTTAACAGTAAGATTTGTCTTGCCAACACCGCCTTTACCACTTGTAATAGTCACAACCTTTGATTGTGTACCCTGATAGGCAGAAATATTTGCACTAATTTCAACTTTTCTGACAAGATTTCTTAGTCCTTGTGCCTGGTCTCTCATAAAACCTTACTCCCTATGATAAGTTTTGCAAATTGTTCAGGGTTAAACTGTTCAATATCATCAGGTACATTTTGACCAGTCGTTATATACGCAATTGGCTTTTGTGTAAAGTATCGGATATTTAATATATTCCCATAAGTTGATACTTCATCTACCTTGGTTATGATAACTTTATAATCATTTAAAAATGAATAAGTATTCACCACCTCTTTGAACACCGCAGGTTGGGTTGTTGCACTTAGAAGTAAAAACACTTCATCTGGGTTTGCCTTGGCAACAAACGCTTTTAGTTCATTCATATGTTCATGATTCTTGTGACTTCTTCCTGCAGTGTCAACAAGAACTACATCTGAGTCAGAAAAATTTTCAATTATCCTATCATACTCATCAACCTCATACCACACCTTCGTTTTGATATTCATAATCTCGGCATAAGTTTTAAGCTGTTCAACTGCAGCTATTCTGTATGTATCCGCTGTAATAAATCCTACCTTTTTCCCATCCTCAAACATAAGCTTAGCAGCAATCTTGGCAATTGTGGTTGTCTTGCCAACACCTGTTGGTCCTACAAAAAACATAATTTTAGGAATTTTAGAATTAAACGAGAGCGGTGCTGCTGCTCCTAACATATTCTTTATTTCCTTGTATATATTGTTTACAACACTGTTTATAGAAGCTTCTCCGCTTAGGTTTGACAACAGCACATCTATAATTTCATTTTCAACGCCATTTTTTATTAAATTTTCTCTCATAATATCAATAAAATTTTTCTTACTAAGTTCTTTTGTTTGAGTAATACCTTCTTCTTGCTCTTTCTTTATAACCTCTTTTAAAGCTTTTTCGAGAGAGTCAATCTTTCTTTCAAGTTCTTTTATCTGGGTTATCTGAAGGCTCAAAGCTAAGCTTTCCTGTTTTATAGAATCTTCTTCTTTCTTTGTTATTTTCTCATCCTCACACGCAGCTGTAACTTCTATTAGTGGCTTTTTGAAAAAACCAAATAAACCTTTTTGTTTCACCTTTTTAGTTGAAAGTATAACAGCATCCTTACCTAAATCTGCTTTTATTCTCATTAATGCTTCCTGCATATCATGTGCCAAATACCTCTTGATTCTCATCTTTAAACTTCCACCATCCCAACTGTTCTAATTTGCACACTTGGTAAAATTTCATTATATGAAAGTACTACAACATCAGGAAAGATATTCTCTATAAGCCTCCTGAAATATATCCTAACTATCGGCGAACAAATAACAATTGGTTGTGCCGACATGCTTACTAACTTTTCTAAAATATTGCTGAGATTGTTTATAAGTTTTTGAACATAATCAGGCGGAATGTTTAAAAAACTTCCCTGTTCAGTTTTCTGAATAGAATTCATTATTATCTCTTCAACATCAGGGGAAAGAGTAATTGCTTCGAGTACATTACCAGATACATACTTTTTAGTGATATACCTTGCCATTGCCTGACGTACATATTCTGTTAAAACATCTGTGTCTTTTGTTGTATGTGCCCAGTCAGCAAGCGTCTCTAATATCGTAACCATATCCCTTATTGAAATCCGTTCTTTCAACAGGTTTGCCAAAACCTTTTGAACTTCTCCAACTGTCATAAGTTTTGGAATGAGTTCGTCCACTACAACAGGATTTATTTCCTTCACATTGTCAATCAACTTCTGTACATCCTGTCGTGTCAAAAGCTCATGAGCATGGCGTCTTATTATTTCTGTAAGGTGAGTTGCTATGACTGACGGAAGGTCAACTACAGTATACCCTGCCATTTCTGCTCTTTCTTTCATTGAAGATGAAATCCAGATTGCATCAAGCCCAAACGCAGGCTCCTTTGTTGGTATACCTTCTATCTGTTCTGTGACAAAACCAGGATTAATAGCAAGAAGGCTGTCGCTCATAAGCTCTGCTTTAGCTACCTCAACACCTTTTATGTTTATTCTGTACTCATAAGGCTTGAGTGCCATGTTGTCTCTGAGCCTGATTGTAGGAACAATAATTCCAAGTTCAAGCGCAAGCTGCCTTCTTATCATAACAACCCTTTCTAAAAGGTCCCCGCCCTGGTCTTTGTCAGCAAGCGGAATTATTCCATACCCAAACTCAACTTCAATAGGATCGACATACAAAAGATTTACAACATTTTCAGGTTTCTTTAGTTCTTCAACCTCTTTCTGTTCAACCTGTTTTTCTTCAATACTCTCTATCTTTTTTAGACTACTATTCATCCTAAACCCCATTGTAAACATAGCCCCAGATAAGAAAAATAGCGAAAGTTTTGGCATTGTGGGAATTAAAGCGAGTACTGCTAAAATACCTCCCACAGTATAGAGGACTCTTGGATGAAATTCAAACAATTGTTTTATAAGACTTTCCGAAAGCTTGCTCTCATCTGCTGCTTTTGTCACAACAATTCCTGTAGCAGTTGAAATAAGAAGTGCGGGTATTTGAGCTGCAATACCATCTCCCACAGATAAAAGAAGATACTTTTGTATAGCCTCGGTAACATCTTCTCCTCTCATAGCAACACCAATTATCAGTCCACCAAGTGCATTGATAAACGTAATCAAGATAGCCGCAATAGCATCACCTTTGACAAACTTGCTCGCACCATCCATTGCACCATAAAAGTCTGCCTCTTTTTGAATCTTTTTTCTCCTCTCACGTGCTTCCTGTTCAGTTATTATTCCCGCATTAAGGTCAGCATCCACAGCCATTTGTTTGCCCGGCATCGCGTCAAGCGTAAATCTGGCAGCAACTTCTGATACCCTCTCAGCACCTCTGGTTATTACTATAAACTGGATGATGATTATAATAAAGAATATTATAACACCAACAACAATGTTGCTGCCTATTACAAAATTCCCAAAAGTATACACTATCCTAACATTTTCACCTTGCCCAGTTAATATCTGTCTTGTAGTGGAGATATTTAAAGCAAGCCTGAGCAATGTTGTAAACAGAAGAAGTGATGGAAACACTGAAAAATCTAAAGCTTCTTTTATGTTTATGCTGTTTAAGAATATAACAAGTGCAACTGAAAGGTTGATAGCAATTAAAACGTCAAGCAGGTTAGGTGGTATGGGAAGTATCATCGATAATACTATTACTATTGCAAATACAGAAAAAGTTGCACCTTTAAAATTCATCTTATATTCACCTTCTGATAATTTTTAAGACTATATACATATGCTAAAACTTCTGCAACTGCATGGTAAAGGTCCGGCGGAATGAAATCGCCAATCTCACACATATTGTAAAGATCCCTTGCAAGCTCTTTATTTTCAATAATTTCAATACCGTATTTTATTGCCTCCTGTTTTATCTTTTGGGCTATGTAATCTTTACCCTTTGCAATCACTCTTGGTGCATCAAACTTTTCAGGTTCATACAAAAGAGCAACCGCATAATGTGTTGGATTGGTTATAACAACGTCTGCCTTGGGAAGTTGCTGAAACATTCTTTGAAGAGAAATTCTTCTCTGTCTTTCTCTTATCTTGGACTTTATCTGTGGATTGCCTTCTGTTTGTTTGAACTCTTCTTTTATTTCTTCCTTTGTCATCATTAGCTTTTTTTCATACTGCTGGCGCTGAAAAATGAAATCTATCACTGCTATTCCAAAAAACATTACTGCCATCCATAAAATTAAATTAATAACAGAGTCAAAGGAAAACTTGACAATTGTAAGTATATTCATTTCATACATTTCCAAAAGCTTTTTAGCAAATGTTTGCGTATAACTGTATCCCGTGTATCCTATAATCAGAACTTTTAGTACAGACTTGATAAGTTCAACCACCGAATTAATTGAAAATATTCTCTTAAATCCTTCAATGGGATTAATCTTTTGAAAACTCATTTTAAGCGACTGTCCTGTAATAAGAAAACTACTTTGTGCCCATTCTACAATTGCTGCTACAAACATAATTGTAACGCAAAATGGAAGAATTATTTTCAAAGAAGTTGTAATAATAACACTTAAAAGATTGGTTGCATCGCTTATATCTTCTAAACTATAATTCAAATTACTAAAAAAATATTTACTCCCTTGTTGCAATGGCTTAGTTATTGAAGAATAACCAAATTTTAGAAAAAGAATACTTATCAATAAAGCAAAAGCAGAGGTAACTTCTCTGCTTTTTGCTACCATTCCACGCTTTCTTGCTTCTTGGCGTTTTCGAGGTGTTGCTTTTTCAGTTTTAGTACTTGCTTCAGAAAATAACTGGATATCAAATTTTAATTTCACCTGATGCTCCCTCTCAATGTTTCAAAAGTATATACAGCTATTTTGTCAATTAACACAAATATCATCTTGTTCATGAAAGGAAGAACTATAACAAGCACCAAAAAACCAATTGCAATCTTTATAGGAAGTCCTACCATGAACACATTCATCTGTGGAACTGCTCGTGACAGTACAGCTAAAATTATATCTACAATGAGCATACTCATTAAAATTGGCAGGCTTATCTCAACTCCTATTAAAAAAAGCTCTGAAAAAAACCTAAAAAAACTCCAAGTAAATTCTCTTTTAAAACCTTCATATCCGATAGGTACAAGCTTGTAGCTATATATTAAAGCTCTTATAAGCAGATGATGAGCATCTGTTCCAAAAAAAACAACAAGCATATAAAGATATAAAAAGTTCCCTAAAAGAGGTACCTGAATCTCATTCATAGGATCAATGACGTTTGCCATACCAAAACCTATTGCATTGTCAATAATTTGACCTGCCAAAAGTATAGCTGAAAATATCATATATGATATATAGCCTATTAAAAGTCCAACAATAAATTCCTTAATCACTACAAAGATATACACCAACAAATTGGAAGGTACATTGTAGGAAAAGCTGTAAGTTGAGACAACAAGTAAACTCAAGAAAAATGCAAAACCAATCTTAAAATACGCAGGTATATTTCTTCTGCCAAATATTGGTGAGGCTATAAAAAGACCGCTCATTCTTGCAAGTACAAGAAAAAATATATATGAACCGTTTAAAAAAGCGTTAATAATATCTGTCATAAGAGTTCTTCCTTAAATAGAGTTACTTTATAAATTGGTTAATATTTGTCCACAAATATCTTGTAAATTCTATCACTTTGGCAAGCATCCACTGTCCGAAAATCAATAGAGATAGTGCAATAGCTATCAATTTGGGCACAAATGTAAGTGTCTGCTCGTTTATCTGAGTAGTTGCCTGCAAAATAGATATAATTATGCCCACTACCATTGATACAAGCAAAATAGGCCCCGCAACATAAAATGCTGTTAAAATTGCCTGTCTTGCAATCTCAAGCACAAGGGTTGTATCCATATTTACATCTTCTCACTTTTCTTTTATTTAAAACTTCGCACAAGCGACTCTACAACCAAATTCCAACCATCAACCAAAATAAACAACAAAATTTTGAAAGGCAGTGATATCATAACAGGTGGAATCATAAGCATTCCCATTGACATAAGTATACTTGCAACAACCATATCGATTATTAAAAATGGCACATATATCAAAAACCCCATCTCAAAAGCACTTTTGAGCTCGCTTATTATGAAAGCAGGAACAACAACTCTTAGTGGAAGGTCTTTTACATTTGTATTTGGATTTACATTGCTAAGCTTTACAAAAAGGTCAAGATCTTTTTTACGTGTATTTTTTAACATAAACTCTTTTAAAGGCTCCTCTGCCTTTTTCAGAGCTTCCTGGGACGTTATTCTTCCGTTTATGTATGGCAGATAAGCCTGAGTATAAATTTTATCTGTCACAGGTGCCATCACAAAAAAAGTCAAAAACAGTGCAAGCCCAATCAAAATCTGATTTGGCGGCATCTGCTGGGTACCGAGTGCATTTCGAATAAATCCAAGAACTATAAGTATGCGCGTAAATGATGTCATCATTATTAAAATAGACGGTGCTAAAGTTAGGATAGTCAGAAATATTATAAGTTGCAGGGCAGACGATACATCATTTGGATTTTGGGGATTGCCAAGATTTATATTAAGGCTTGCTGTTGCAAGTGCTATTTCTTTTTTTACGCATATGGTTATCAAAATTGAAAGTAGTGTCGATATAATATAAAGAGATTTATTTTTTTTCATCATTTTCTTTACCTTCACTGTCTTTTATTAGGGTGTAAAGGTTGAGTACCTTGTTCTTCAGGTCAAAAGAAGAACTAATCTGGTTATCAATTATTTCCTTAAAACTTTGATGTTGCTCACCTGAATTGAGCAGTTGGTCTTTGCTAAACTCCTTCAAAAATGTTATGCTTTTTTGTGTTTTTCCAAGCAAAATTACCTTGTCAACAATCTCAACAAGCACAAGCATACTATCTTGAGAAAGGGGAAGTAGGTCAACTATCTTAATGTATTCCCCTTTCCTGCCAAGCATCTTTTTGTTCATAATCCTAAGCACATAATAGGTAATGTACATTAGAAGACATATAATTATCAGCGCAAAAACTACCCTAAATCCAAGATCCATTTTTATATTTTTATCTCCTCAAAAATCTATTTTTATCCAAGCACTTTTTTTATTGCTTCAACAATTCTTTCTGCCTGGAACGGTTTTACTATAAAATCACGTGCACCTGCTTGAATGGATTCTATAACCATTGCCTGTTGACCCATAGCAGAACACATGATTATTTTGGCCTGTGGGTCTATCTTTTTTATTTCTCTTACAGCTTGGATACCATCCATTTCAGGCATTGTAATGTCCATCATGACAAGGTCAGGTTTTAATTCCTTATACATTTCCACTGCCTTAGCCCCGTTTTCTGCCTCTCCTGCAACCTCGTAACCGTTTTTTGTGATAATATCTTTTAACATCAT
The DNA here is from genome assembly GCF_017347585.1 of Caldicellulosiruptor diazotrophicus. Classification (NCBI taxonomy): domain Bacteria; kingdom Bacillati; phylum Bacillota; order Caldicellulosiruptorales; family Caldicellulosiruptoraceae; genus Caldicellulosiruptor; species Anaerocellum diazotrophicum. Next base: position 488,891 of record NZ_AP024480.1, on the reverse strand, counting down.
TCTCATAAAAGCTGCATCATCAACTATCAAAATTCTTTTTGCCATCAATCTCTCTCCTTTTCAAAGTAGTTCTTTTTTAATTGTAATCTCAGAGTTTAATTTTTGAACACGAAAAAAATAACTTATTTATATTTTATAATCTATTTGAGGGATTGACAATATCAGTTATCCTTACGCCAAAATTCTCATCAATTACTACAACCTCACCTTTTGCTATGACTTTACCGTTTACCAGAATGTCAACAGGTTCACCTGCAAGCTTTTCAAGTTCAATAATTGACCCTGTTGAAAATTCCAAAATCTCTCTTACAAGTTTCTGTGTCCTTCCAAGCTCGACAGTAATCTCAAGCGGCACATCCAAAATGAGTTCAATGTTCTCAGGATACCTTCTTTCCTCTTCCTCATCAAAACTTTCAAATTGCACAGGCGAAACATTATAAACTTGTTGCGGCTGTTCTTTCTTTGGCGTCGGTGTATAAGAAGGTTGTGATGCTGTCCTCTGACTTTTTGAAGTTTGAGAAGAAGGCTGTCTTAATACCTCTTCTTTCCCAGACTCATGCTGAGTTTGTACTGTTGTCTCTGCCTGTACAGATGTACCAAGTGCATTTTTGAGCATTGCATCCACAAGCTGTTTTGCAAAATCAACAGGTATCAGTTGCATAATCTGGCTATCTATCAAATCTCCTATTGTCATCCGAAAAGCTACCTTGACAATCTCATCAGCTCTTTTTAGCTCAGGTATCATCTCCTCGGCATTCTGGGCAAAGTCAATCACAAAAGCTTCGGGCGGATTTATGTCAATTTTTAAATTTAGCATGGAAGAAAGTGATGTGGAAGCAGAACCCACCATCTGATTCATTGCTTCCTGTATTGCTGAAAGTTGAAGTTCTGTCAGCTCATCAGTAAACTCAATTTGACCTGTACCGCCCATCATAAGGTCTGCAATAATTTCAACATCTTCTTTTTTTAGAATGAGAAGATTTACGCCGTCAAGCCCTTCTTTGTAAACAACTTTTATTGCCACATATGGCACAGGAAACTCCTTAGGAAGCTCATCCCATTTTAAAATGCTCACAACTGGCGTTGTAATGTTCACCTTCTGGTTTAGCAAAATGCTCAACGTTGTGGCTGCTGTACCCATTGAAATGTTTCCAATTTCGCCTAATACATCTTTGTCCTGGTCAGATATTGCAGGTGATGATGGTGATGCTTGGTTCATTCCCCGCAAAAGAGCGTCTATTTCGTCCTGAGAGAGCAAATCGCTCATCTAAAATCCTCCCCCTCTTCTACCCGTGTAATCTTTACCGCAATCCTACCTTCTTTTCGTCCTGGAACACCATAAAACTTTAATTTATTCCCAACAAAAATTTCTATTTCCTGGTTTTTTCTTCTGTCAAGTCTCAATACATCACCCACCTGAAGATCCAAAAATTCTCTGACTGTAATTTGTGTTCTGCCAAGTACTGCTTTTACTGTAACCCTTGTTCTTTCAATTTTTTTCTGTAAATACTCTTTTGTCTCCTCTGATGTTTCTTTCGCAGATGTTGAAAACCAGAACTTCGTTGAAAGCCTCGGCATTATCGGCTCTATCACCATATGCGGAAGGCATATGTTTGCCATCCCTTCCGCCTCGCCAACTTTCATAGCAATGGTCACAAGCGCAACTGTCTCATTAGGTGACACAATCTGAGTAAACTGCGGATTTGTTTCTATTTTTTCAAGCCGTGGCCGAAGAACAACAATATTCTCCCATGCTTCCTGAAAATAATTGATAAGTTGCTGAAGTAGTCTTTCTAACAGTGCAAGCTCGATCTCGGTAAAAGTCCTCACTTTATCTATTCCCTTCCCAAATCCTCCAAGGACTCTATCTATCATGGCAAACGCAATCTCTGGGGCCATCTCAAATACAATACTTCCTTTTAATGGTGAGAAATTTACAATGCCCATCACAACCGGATTAGAAAGAGAATTGCTAAATTCATAATATGTCAGCTGTTCAACCGATAACACGTCCATCTGAACAACTGTCCTTAAATACCCAGACAAAAAGGTGGTGACAATCCGGGCGTAATTTTCAAATATCATCTGAAGAGTTCTCAAATGGTCTTTTGCAAACTTACTTGGTCTTTTAAAATCATATACCCTTATGTTCTTTTCTTGTTTTGGTTTTTGAATCTCTTCTATTGAAAGTTCACCAGATGTAAGAGAACGCAAAAGCTCATCTATTTCGCTCTGAGACAGTATATCGCCCATATTCTTACTTTCACCACCTTATTTACTGGATTATAAACTCACCAAAGTTAACATTGTACACTTTGTTCTCAAATATCTCATTTAACCTATCTTTAATCTCTTTTCTAACCTTTTCTTTCCCCTCAGGTTTTAAAAGCTCATCTGCCGTTTTGCTTCTCAAAACACTGTCAATTATATCAGCAATTACTATGTTTTTCTCTTTCATAGTCTCAGGCAGCTTTTTGTCAGTCACCTCAAGCTGAACTGTTATTCTAATAATTCTTCCTGCATTTGTTTGAGTATCCTGCAAGTTACTCATAAGAGCCTTACCATCATTTACATCGTATGTATAAAGCTTTTCTGGTTTTTTCTCAACTGGAGTAACTTTTGTAGCTGATGATGCAGGTGATAAATTTTTTACAACAGTCAAAAATCCTATTCCCATCCCCACCATCATAAGAAGAAGCAGAACAAGTAAAATGAGAATAATTGAGTTTATCTTTTCGCCTTTCATCCTTCATGCTCCTTTTGCACAGGTTGTATATTAAATATAATACCCTCAAAAATCCTCTTTTTATATTCAATGACCTTTTCAATGACCTCATCCACAGACTCTTTCACAACAAGTTTTATGCCATTCGTGAGGGTTATAACAGTGTCTGGAGTGGACTCTACAAACTCTATAAAATCGGCATTTACCACAAACTCTTTGTTGTTTATCCTTCTCAATTTTATCATACATAATCAACCTCTTAAAGATATTGATGAAAAGATATATCTATTTTTTGCAAGGAAAGGAGAAAAAGATATCATACCCTACCCTTTTTCTCCTTCCCTTACTTTTCAGTCATTTACCTCTTAATATTAACTAAATCCTGTAAAAGTTCATCTGATGCTGTTATCACCCTTGCATTTGCCTGATACCCTCTTTGAGTTACAATCATGTCTGTAAACTCTTTTGCCAAGTCCACATTTGACATCTCAAGCGTTCCTTGAGAGATTGTACCTCTTGACCCAGACCCAGGTGTGCCAATCTCAGGGTCACCTGAGTTTACTGTGTTTATATAAAGATTATCGCCTATTCGCTGAAGCCCTGCAGGATTTGCAAATGTCGCAACCGCAATCTGACCAATTAGCTGGTTCAAACCATTTGAATATACACCTGTTATCTTGCCTGATGCATCAACGTTAAACCCTTGAAGGCTTCCAGCGCTATATCCTGTCATTTGCGCCACTCTTATAGAACTTTCCATATTACCAAATTGAGTTATATTCTTCAAGAAAAAGGCAATGTTTGTGGCATCATTCACATCAAACTGAGAACTATTAACTTTTAATGTAACAGGATTAACAACATTGTTCTTGAAATTAATTGTGAACGTACCATCTTGTGTATTAATAAATCGCCCTCCTGTTATAGTAATTCCTTCTACATCAGCGGTGTTCTCGTCATCAAATACCTTTCCAGCTTGTCCAAATGTTATTGTTCCCCTTGCAATAAAGTTGTCATAGTCATTGTTTGCCTCTATCATATCATCAACATATACGTACGCTTCCTGTGGATTTTGGGCAGTACCTATATTCTTCTTTATTCTCGGAGCATCTACAAACCATTCCCATGTATTATCTCCTGTTTTTACAAAAGTCAACTGCAATGTATGTTCTTTCCCTTGTGAATCAAAAATCTTGAAACTGGTTGAATATTTGCTATCGGCAGGAACGTTCAACAAATCTTCAAATTTTGTTATTTGCCCTGAATAGATTTTTGTGTCCGCACTCAGGTTCCCATCAAAACTAATCTTATCTGTTGCCTTTGGAGGCAAAGTTGGAAATGCAAGTATGTTTATCTTTGAAGGCGATTTTGTTGTATCAATTTGATTGTTTACAGGGTCATACATCCATCCAAGAACATTCAATCCCGTTGCTGTCACTAAATTCCCCATCTTGTCCAAACTGAAATTCCCAGCTCTTGTAAATCGTGGAGCCTTTCCGTCTCCTCCCACAACAAAAAATCCATCGCCTTCAATCGCAAGATCTGTTGGATTATCTGTCCTCTGAAGGCTTCCTCTTGTCATGTTCATATCAACAGACGCAACCGACACACCAAGACCAATCTGCATTGGATTTGAACCGCCTCTTCCAGAGGATGTATCTGGTGCCGACGCTGATTTTAAGACTGAAGCAAATACAGAGGCAAACGTCACTCTGCTTGACTTAAATCCCACCGTATTTACATTGGCGATGTTATCACCAATTACGTCCATTCTGGTCTGGTGAGCACGAAGCGCAGATATAGAAGAAAACATTGACCTCATCATGGCTTAAATGAAATCCCCCTTTTTATATGAAATTAAATCCCTTTTGCGGACCTTCCCTCTGTCAGTCAGAAAGGTCCTTTTTCGGGGGACCTCCTACTTTTCAGGTCCATCCCCCATTGTTAATTTTAAATCATCAGCACACCATCAATGTTTGTGAATATGTTATCTTTCAAGTTTGAAACATCTTTTACAGTCACAATTACCCTGTTTTTTATATTTACTATATATGCCTTATTCCCCTCTAAAATCAGTACATCATTTTTGAGACCTTTTTTCTCAGCCTTTTTCACAGCCTCTTCAAGCTTTTCTAAAGTAGATTCATCCAAATTTATATTCTGGAACTTTAACCTTTCGTTAGCGTGTTTTGAAATCTTAATTGATGAAGAAAGTATACTATTAAAACTTTCTGTGGTTTTCCTTTGAGTAGTTGAAACAAAACCTTCAAGCTTCCCACCAGTAATACCTTTTATATTGTTTACTGTCATCTGTCTCATTCTCCCTTTTGCGAGGAGATCAGTATCTCTAGCAAGTCTTCCTTTGAAGGCACTTTGCTGTAAATATTCGATAAAACCTCCTCAGAGTAAGAATGATAAACCTCCTTTACATTATCAGAAAATACCTCTGTACCGTTTACTTTTAAATATACCTTGCTGCCATCCACCCTTATACTGTCAACTCTTCCCTCTATGGTCTTTGATGTATCTGCTGGATTTGTTGCTACAATATATCTTCCTATCATACTTTGGGCTTTCAAAAATTCAAATGACTCATTCAAGTTTTGCATCTGTTCAAGGGCAGAAAACTGAGCAAGCTGGGCAACAAACTCTTTGTCTTCCATTGGTTTTAATGGGTCCTGATACCTTAGCTGTGTGACTAAAAGATTTAAAAACTCCTGTTTGCCAAGAATATTTTTACCAGATGATGCAGTTGAACCTTGAGTTGAGTTTGATATATTTGTATTATTACTTACAAATAAGTCAGACATCTCTATTCCTCCTCAAGCCTTCAAGTTGAGAATACTTTCACTAATCTCATAAATCAAACTCTCTATACTTCTGGTACTCTCCTCATTACCCTGAACAATCAAATTTCTTCTTTGAAAAAACCTCTGCTGTTCTTGATTTTGCTGACCAGTGTAATTTCCCCCTAAGCTTACATTAAGTTGTGATATGTTTATTCCTTGGTCTTTGAGTATAGTAAGAAGACTATTTAGTGACCCTTCTATGATTTCTTTAACATGAGGCGTTGTTACAATCAGATTCCCAAAAATCTTTCCATTACTATCTTTGCTCAGTTCAATTACTACACTTCCAAGCCACTCAGGTTTTATGTTCACCTGCAAAGTAGTTAAATTCTCCTTATTCACTAAAGAAATTTTTTGTGCAAGTTGACTTATTATAGACATTCTCAGTTCTTTTACTTTACTGTCATCTTGGGATGAGATTGTGTTCTCCATATTCTCTACCTTGTTCTGAATAGCAAATGGATACTGTTTTAAATCTAAGGTTTTAACTTCTGCTTTTCCGTCATTTATGCTACTACTTTCATCTTTTTTCAACAAGGTTGAAAAAACTTTGTTAAAATCATCTTTCGAACCTATACTATCAATATTACTGCTCCCTTTTTCGGTTATTTGTACTTTATCTGGAATCTCCAAATTAAAACTATTTGCTATTTTTTGACCATTTAATCTTTTAGCAATATTCTCAAGAACATTTAAAATATTCTTAAAAATCTCTTTGCCATCACCTGATTCAGACAAAACTTTGAAGTTTTGACCTTCCTGTTCAAAAAGATTTTTAAAACTTTTAATCCATGAACTATCATCTGGTATAACATCAAACTCTGGTTTTTGCTTATCTTTTTCAAGAAAGATTTCTTCTAATAACTCTAAAATATTTCCTGCATTAACCCCATTTCCTTGGATAATGCTAAAATTTTGTATCTGTTGGTTTTGAGTTTTCTGTTCAATTGTCTGCACTACATTTTGTAAAAGATCAGAAATTGCTGCTTTATTACTCAGATTAGTGTTTAAATTTAAATACTGATCTAAATTCATGCTCATCTGCACTGACCGCAACTGCAGATTTAAAAAATCTGTTCCTTGGATACTGCTATTCTGAAAAAGCTGTTCTAAATTAAACCTGTCCAAGCTCTCACCACTTTGAAACAAATTAAAAATTAGCTGTAAAAACTCCATCATCTGAGCTTGCAATGATTGTATCTCAGACCTATTTTCAAAGTCTGAGTTTGTACTGTCTGAAAAATCTTGTGATAAAAGCCTGTCTTCTTGAAAATTAGTTTTATCTTTTTGTTCCTGTCCTTGAGAAAATACAATAGCTGATCTACGACTCCCTATTACTACCTTTCTTGGCAAAACACTGTTTTTATTGCCTACATCCTCTGCATTGTCAGATATTTTTTTGAAAACATCTTTAAATGATATATTGTTTTCCTGCCTATCTTTTGTTTTCGATGTTGCAGCGGATGTTTTTGAAAACAGCATATTAGTATTAACAATGCTCTGTATACCCACCTTATCTTTCTCCCTCCCTTCTTGTTAAAATTTTAAATTTTTTTACTATCTTAATGCTGAAAGGCTTGATGTGACCTTTGCAGCATTCTCCGCTCTCATATTACTTATTATCTGCGAAGATATTTTTGTATCAAGTGACTTTAGTATTCTAATTACTAATGTATATTTTGCGTTATCACTCATCATATTTTCAAATATTGACGCTGCAACTTTCGGGTCAATGTTTTTATAGATGTTTGTCAAAATAGAGATATCTTCAGAATTTGTCTTTTGATTTGAGTTTGAAATTCCTAATAATTTTATCGTCTTCTCAGGTGCAATATTTGATAGTATCTCTGAGGCATTCTCAGATGGTATAGATGAAAGCACATCATGTGCCACTTGACTATTTGTATCTAACAAGTTCTCAACTATCTTTGCAGCTTTTTTTGAATCCATATTTTGAAGCAAACTTGCAAAATATTTTGTTCTGTTTTGATTATCCTCCTGCTTTGAAGTAAGGTTGGTTATTTTCACAGTTAAATCTTCTATCTGCTTTTGCAAATTGGTATTTTGTTTTTCCAGCAAAGAAAGTTTTTCCAGTAAGCTCTCTTTTTGTTTTTGAAGGTCAGCAATCTGCTTTTCATATATCTTTTGGATATCTGCTGTTTTTGCCTTATTTGTACTTTTTGCAAATGGAGTTTTCTTTAGAAATGCATCCAAAGCATTTTTCGAACCAAAAAGATTAAAGTATACAGTAGCAAATGACGCCCCAGCAAGAATCAAAAAAATTATTAAAAGTATTAATAAACCCTTTCTCTTTTTCTTTTTTGGATTATTTTCAGTTGTCAAACCCTCTACAACTTTAGCCTCTGCCACTTCTATCACCTATACCTTTGTAGATTTTGTATGAAACAACTCTATCAAGTTCCTTGTTTTCAAGTTGTTTTATCTCATTCACCAAATTTATCAAATACTTTTCCTTTAGCTTTTCGAACTTTTTCTTTTCAATCATGCTTTCTACTACCTCTTTTTTCTTCTCCTCAACTCTAATTTGCTGAAAGTAAATTAACTGGTTTTGAACATCCATTCTCTTTTTTAGCATACTGAGAAACTGGAAATAAACTTTCATCTGCTGTGGCGAAAAACCATTCAAGCAAAGACTTTTTAAATCTTCTTTCACCTTTTTTGCATTCTCCTCCAGTTCAACCTTTTTTGCAACATATTCATTCAAAATCTGATTTTGCCTGGCAAGATCACATTTTTTTATTTCCTCAAACTGCGTTTTTAACTTTAATAGCTGTTCAAACCTGAACCTTTTCATCTTCTTTTCAACCCTTCAAAAAACAATTTTATGAGATTATAGCCTTTAGCATCTCAATCTCCTCTTCAAACTCGAACCTCTCGTCAACCTCCTGTCTTAAAAACTGGTTTATCCGCGGGACAAGTTCAATTGACCTGTCAATCTCCGGATTCGAACCTTTAGTATACGCACCAATGTTTATCAAATCCTCTGCTTCCCTGTACACAGCCAAAATTCGTTTTGTCTCGTTCGCAAGCTCTTTGTGAAAAGGATCAACAATATCGTTCATCACCCTGCTAATGCTTGCAAGCACATCAATGGCCGGATAATGGTTTTTATTAGCTATCGCTCTTGATAGGACAATATGACCATCCAAAATACCACGTGCAGTATCAGTAATAGGCTCGTTAAAATCATCACCGTCAACAAGGACAGTAAAAAGAGCTGTGATAGACCCTTTCCGGTTCTTTCCTGCTCGCTCCAAAAGTTTTGGCATTATGGAAAATACAGACGGTGTGTACCCACGCGACACTGGCGGCTCACCAACTGCAAGACCTATCTCCCTTTGAGCCATTGCAAACCTTGTAAGTGAGTCCATCAAAAAAAGAACATCAAGCCCCTGGTCACGAAAATATTCTGCAATTGTCATCGCAACATATGCCGCCTTTACTCTTTTCAGTGCCGACTCGTCCGAGGTTGCAACTACTACAACAGACCTTTTAAGTCCTTCTTCCTTCAAATCCTTTTCCAGGAACTCTTTAAGTTCCCTTCCTCTTTCACCAATCAAAGCAAGTACATTAACATCAGCCTTTGCATTTCGTGCTATCATGCCAAGTAGCGTACTCTTACCAACACCGCTTCCTGCAAATATGCCAACTCTCTGTCCTTTCCCAATGGTCAAAAGAGTATCTATAGCCTTTATTCCAAGTGGCATTATGGTGTCTATCCTTGGTCTTTCAAGCGGGCTTGGAGCCCTGTTTTCAACAGGATATTTTATCTTTGACTTTATCTCGCCTTTACCATCAATTGGCTGACCAAGACCGTCGAGGATTCTGCCTAAAAGTTCTTTACCCACCTTTACCTCAAACATGCTGTCCTGGGCAATTACCTTGCAGCCAGGAAACACACCAACAAGGTCAGAATATGGCATTAAAAGCACTTTGTTCTCTTTAAATCCTACAACTTCTGCTAAGGTCTCTGTCTTTGCAGCCTTTATACGGCACAAAGTTCCTATGCTAACAGCCGGACCTTGTGATTCTATTGTAAGACCTATAACCTGATTTACAAAACCGGTGAACTGATAAAAATTTGTACTGTCAATTTTTGACTTCAACTTCTCAAGCATTTCAATCACCAATCAAAGATAAAACTATTTCCTGTATCTTTTCAACTCTCATCTTTACTCCTGTTTCGACAAAACCGTATGGAGTTTCAATGACTATATCCCCACTTCTCAAAGCTTTATCAACCTTCACATCTACTTTATTAACTCCGTCAATTTCCCGTAGAATCTTATCAAGTTGACTATTTACATACTCAAAATCTTCCTCACTAACTCTTAAAGACAAATTGTTTCGGATAGAAAGTTGTAAAATAGCGTTCTTAATATACTGCTGAAGAAAACTTTTATCTTTTATCTCTCTCTCTAATACCTTTTCTAAAATCTGGGGTATAAGAAGTAAAAGCTTGGTCTCAAGTTCTTTGAGCATATTCTCTCTTTCCTTTAATATCATTGCCTTTTGAATTTCTACATTTTCAAGCATCTTTTCATACTCTCTTTGAGCATTAAACAAACCTTTTTCAAACCCTTCTTTATAACCATCTTCCTGTGCCTGTTGCAAAATTCCCTGTGCGCGAACATTTGCTTCATTTATTATCTTCTGCGCCTCTTCCTTTGCTTTTTTCAAGATATCTTCAGCCTCTTTTTGAAGAGCCTCAGCTCTACTTTTTTGCTTATCAAACTCTTCTTCTTTTTCTTTTAATTTTCTTTCATAATGCTCAATTTCAGCTTTTGCTTTTATAAGCTTTTCAATAAGCATTTTGTAGTTTGTCTCAACTGGATTTTGAATTAGAACCTGATTATTTCTTATAACATTAGACAATTATCTCATCTCCCCCGCCACGAGAAATTACAATCTCGCCAGCATCCTCAAGTTTTCTTATAATATTGACAATCTTTTGCTGAGCTTCTTCGACATCACGTATTCTAACAGGTCCCATATACTCCATATCTTCTTGAATCATCTCTGCCATACGTTTTGACATGTTGCTAAAGATAACCTTTCGAACCTCTTCAGTTGTACCTTTGAGAGCAATTGCAAGTGTATTGTTCTCAACCTCACGTAAAATCCTCTGAATAGACCTGTTGTCAAGCTTAACAATGTCTTCAAATACAAACATGCGTTTTCTAATCTCTTCAACAAGCTCAACATCTTCAAGTTCTAAAGCTTCCAAAATTCTCTTTTCTGTACCTCTATCAACAGCGTTTAATATATCAACAATGGCCTGAATACCACCAACAACTGTGTAATCTTGCATTACAACAGATGAAAGTTTTTTCTCAAGTACTTTTTCAACTTCGCGTATTACATCAGGTGAAGTTCTGTCCATAAGCGCAATTCTTCGAGCAACATCAGCCTGTTTTTCCTGAGGCAGGGATGCCAAAACCTGAGCAGCCTGCTGTGGCTTTAAGTACGAAATGACAAGCGCTATTGTCTGTGGATGTTCGTTTTGAATAAAGTTGAGTATTTGCGATGCATCAGCTTTCCTGATGAAATCAAAAGGTCTTACCTGTAGCGATACCGTAAGTTTCTCAATAACCTCTCTTGCCTTTTCAGGACCAAGCGCTTTCTCTAAAACCTCTTTTGCATAGTCAATTCCACCTTCGGCAATATATTCCTGTGCAAGGCAAAGGTTATAAAATTCTTCTAAGATAGCCTGTTTCTGCTCAGGCGATACCGTTCTTATATTGGCTATCTCTAATGTCAGTTCCTCAATCTCTTCTTCTTTTAAGTGCTTAAAAATCTTTGCTGACCTCTCAGGCCCGAGCGCAATTAAAAGCATGGCTGCCTTTTGCTTGCCTGAAATACTACTTTTTGCCATAGAGATTCATCACTCCCACTCTTCGTTGAGCCAGTTTCTGAGAAGCTGTGCAACTATTTCAGGTTTTTCTTTCAAGAGCTTGTCTATCTGTTTTTCATACTGGCTAACACCAAACTCTTCAATATTTATCTCTTCAACTTCTGCTTCTTTTTTCTTTTCGACCTCTTGTAAGATTCCCTCAGCTACAGGTTTTTCCTCTGAAATCTCTACAGGCCCAACACCTGCAAGCTCAAGCCTACGAGGTTTACTTTTTGATGCCTTTATCAAGAGGCTTGTCGCAAACGCCATCAAAAGCAAAAAGGCAAGTGCAACATAGATATAATCAATTGGAATTTGTTTTTGAGGTTTGTCAACAAAGGTTGGAATTTCGTACCCCTCTATTGTCACGTTTTGTATCCCTGTTGCATTCCTTATAAGATTTACAATGGTTTCTACCTCTTTCTGGTCTGTCAAAAACGATCTTTTATTGTTCTGATTCTGGATCTTGAACTGTGCCCAGCTCATATTTTTTGCCTGGTCAGACTTTTCAAAATCTTCCTGAGTATATGTAACGTATCTGTACAGTACAACTGCTATTGAAGATTTATCATAGTTAATAGTGCCAGGTGCTTTTATAGTCTCAATTTTTTTTTCATTGTTTTGATAATTTACAGTCTCATCAGTCTTTGTATATGTAGACTGCCCCCCTTGAGAAGTTATAGGATACTGCGGTGCATTTTGTGTGGGATTAGTATCAGTCCCAGGAACACCGCTGGACGAAGAATTTGTACTCTGAGCTTCCTCCTTAGTTGTTTTTTTCGACACAACTATACCACTGTCTTCTAAAACAGGCGAGTATTTTGTTTCGCTTATCTTTTGCATATCAAAGTTCATATCTAAATTCACTGAAACCTTAACATCTTCGGGAGAGCTTACATAGCTTCCTAAGAGCTCTTTTATCTTTTTCTCAATCTCATTTTTAGTTGCAATCCTCAGTTGAAGCTGCTTGCTTGAAAGTCCTTCGGTTGTATCTGACGAATTGTCTGACAGATAATTTCCCTTGTTGTCTATTATCACTACATTTTCTGGCAAAAGACCTTCAACTGAGGCTGCAACAAACCTCTGAATGCCTTCTATCTGGTCTGAGCTTAAACTCTTTTTCAAAGTAAGCTTCACACTTGCAGTAGGTTTTTCAGCTTCACTTTTTAGCGCAAAAGTGTAATCCTCAGGCACGCTCAAATTTACAACCGCGTCTTCTATGTAATCTGACATCTGCTTTAAAGCCTCTTGAATCTCACTCTCTTTAAGTTTTATAAACGTCCTTCTTTTGTCAGCTTCTGTTGCCGTCATGGAGCTTGAAAGTTTTAGCGCATCTTCAAATGTGATACTGCTATTTTTAGGATATCCAGCTTGAGCTGCTGCCATCTTTGCCCTGTCAACGTCAGTATCTTTTACCAGTATAGTTGTACCACCATTTGTAACCTTTGAATCAATTTTTTGATCGTTTAAAATGTTTTGAATTTCTGCTGCCTCTTTCGGGTCAAGTCCAGAAAAAATTGTAACATAATGCGGTCTTGTTGTAATATAAATGGCTGCAATGACCGATAATAGTATTATAGAAGAAGATACAACAAACATTGTCTTCTGTGATCTTGATAAGCTACTCCATTTTTCTTTTATGTTCTTCAACAAATCATTTAAAAATTGAGGCAATTATAATACCTCCCCGCAAAGAAATAAATAAGGTTATACTTGCATACGCATAATTTCGTTGTATGCATCCAAAATCTTGTTTCGAATCTGCAAAGTCAGCTGCAATGCAATTGATGCTTTTTCAGATGCTACTATAGCATCCTGCGGATTTGCAGAAAGCCCCAGTAAAAATAAGTTGTTCTGGTAATCTGCTTCTTTTTGAAGCCCATCTACACCTTCTAACGCTTTGTAGAGAAAATCAATAAACGAAACAGGGGAATTTAAAGAATTTGCATTATTAGTATCTATACTTGAAAACTGTTTTTCAAAAGCCTTCGAAATGCTATCAAAACTTACTTTATCGATCATTATCTGTAAAATCCCCCTTCATTTATTTACCTATTTCAAATGTTCTTGATATCATTGACTTTGTGATGTTAAGAGCAGTGACATTAGCTTCATACGAACGTGATGCTTCAATCATGTTAACCATTTCTGTAACAATATCAACATTTGGATAATTTACATAACCATTTTGATCAGCATCTGGATGTGTAGGGTCATATACCCTTTTAAACGGACTTGGGTCCTCTAAAATAGCCTTTACTCTCACACCGCCAAAAGATGGTGTTTGAACCTCGCTAATCTTCTGGTCTAATATATCAGCAAAACTCTGTTTTCTTTCTTCAAAAACCACAACTTTTCTTCTGTAAGGTTGACCACTTTCTGTTCTTGTAGTGTTTGCGTTTGCAATGTTCTGGGCAATTACATCCATTCTGACACGCTGGGCAGCTAAAGCTGATGAAGAGATGTTTATCGCATCAAACATTCCCATTCTTTATCACCTTCCTTCCTTGATAACCGTTTTCCATTTATTTATCTCTCTTGAAAGTTGAAGTGAAACACCATCAAAATAGAGAGAGTTTTGCAAAAGTTTCCCCATCTCCTGTTCTATGTCCACAGTGTTCTGATCAAGTCTCATCTGCAGACTGCTGTCAAGCACTTCTATGGAATTGTCTTGGTTGCTACTGTTTTCTTTTATATGTTTTTCGTTGGTTGTCACAAGTTCTAAACTTTCTTCTTGATTCAAAGTTCTTAGCAAGAACGCTCTAAAATTCAAGTCTTTTGCCTTATAACCAGGCGTATCTGCATTTGCTATATTGTTTGAGACAATTTTGTTTCTCTCCCATGCCCAGTCAAGTGCCTTTTTGTAAAGGTCAATTTTATCAAACATATTTATCATTTTTTACCCCTCTATTTTTCGACAATCTTTTATTTTATTTTACAAAATTTTTGATAAAAATACCATACAAAATTTTTTAGACTGAAAATTACATCAAAAAAGAGGATAGCAAGAGGCACTAAATTTATAAATCCCCCTGCTATCCCCCTCTTTCCCCCTCATTTTAATTTTAATTTCTCCTTTTGTTTTTGTATTTCATCCCTCACCATATCATTTAACACCTTTATATATGTGCCTTTAAGCCCAAGAGACCTTGTCTCTATAAGCCCAGCACTCTCAAATTTCCTCAGAGCATTCACAATGACAGAACGTGTAATTCCTACCTTGTCAGCAATTCTGCTTGCAACCAAAAGTCCTTCGTTTCCTTTTAACTCATTAAAAATATGCACAAGTGCTTCAAGCTCAGATACAGAAAGTGTCTCAATTGCAGATTTTATCATTTCTCTTTTCTTTTTTTCCTCTTCATCTTCCTCTTTTGAAAGATTTAAAAGTTCAAGTCCAATCACAGTAGAGGCATATTCAAGTACAATTATATCCTCCTCTGTAAAACTCGAGAAACTTTTGAATGCCAAAACTGTACCGAACCTTTTACCTCCACCAACAACAGGAACAGATGTACAAAGCAACTCTTTTTCACTATAAACTTTGCTCTCGATTTCAGCAATCCTAGTAATGTCTGAAAACTTCATATTGGCTCTTGTATCCACAAACCACCAGAAAAATTTTTGAAGGTTATCACCTATCTTTTTTTCTTCAGAAAGTTTTATTTCCACATTCACAAAAGGCATGATGTATTTGCAAATGACCTTCCCATCTTTATCAATAAAAAATACACTCGAATCTGTTACATCACCAACAACAGAGCACAGCCTATCAAAATCCAAGACTTCTTTGTCCTTGCTTTGGATAACTCTGTTGAGTTTCCGAACTTTTTCGAGAAGACTCTGCTGCATTGGCACATTTATCTCCCTTCGCAAATTCCTATGAAAGACATTTGGTTATATTATAAACCTGCTCAAATCTTTGTCCTTTATAATATCTGAAACTTTTGAATATACATAATCCTTGTCAATTACAAGGTCTATAGGCTTTTCAACATTTGCATATTCAAAAGAAATGTCTTCCATTATCTTTTCAACAACAGTGTGAAGTCTTCGCGCACCAATATTCTCGCTCTGCTCATTTATCTTTACAGCAACTTTTGCAATTGCCTCTATTGCATCATCAGTAAAGGTAATGTTTACACCCTCTGTTTTCATAAGCTCAATATATTGTTTTATAATTGCATTCTTCGGCTGGGTAAGTATCTTTTTAAAATCCTCTTCTGACAAAGGATTCAGCTCCACAACAACCGGGAACCTTCCCTGAAGTTCTGGTATCAGGTCAGAAACCTTTGCAACATGAAAAGCTCCAGCTGCAATAAACAGAATATGGTCTGTCTTTACAGGACCGTATTTTGTCATAACAGTGCTTCCTTCAACAATGGGAAGAATGTCTCTTTGCACACCTTCTCTTGACACATCAGGACCAACGCTTGAACCTTTTCCTGCAATCTTGTCTATCTCATCAATAAAGATGATCCCATGTTGCTCAGCTCTTTGAATAGCTTCTTTTATAACCTCATCCATGTCAATGAGCTTGTTGTATTCCTCCTGCTCTAAAACCTCACGCGCTTCTCTTATTGTCATCTTTTTCTTTTTCTTCTTCTTTGGAAATAGTGACCCAAAAACGTCCTGGAAAGAAATCCCCATCTCGTCAGAAATTGTACCCATAATCATTTCAAATGGTGGTTTTACAGTATCTTCAACCTCAACCTCAATCACCTTGTCCTCAAGCTCTCCAGAGCGAAGTTTTTCGCGCAAAATCTCTCTTTGCGTTCTGATATAGTCATCTGTTGTCTGAAAAGTCTGTTCTACTTCCTGCGTCGTAGTACCAAAAAGTGCTTCAAACGGATTTTTAAAACCCGCCTTTCTTGACTGAGGTTCAGGAATTAATATCTCCAAAATTCTGTCTTCAACAAGAGCTTTTGCCCTTTCTTTCATTCTCTCCATGTATTCGCTTTTCACAAGTGATATTGCATTCTCAACAAGGTCTCGAACCATTGAATCTACATCTCTTCCAACATATCCAACTTCAGTAAACTTTGTTGCTTCAACTTTTACAAATGGAGCGTTTACAAGTTTTGCAAGCCTTCTTGCAATCTCAGTCTTACCAACACCTGTTGGTCCAACCATCAAGATGTTCTTTGGTGTTATCTCATCCTGAAGCTCTTTTGGAAGTTTTGCTCGTCTGTACCTATTTCGAAGGGCAATGGCAACACACTTTTTTGCCCTATCTTGCCCAACTATATACTTATCAAGCTCTCTCACAATCTCCTGAGGAGTTAATTCAATCATATCTTATCACCTACAATTCCAAAACTGTAATGTTGTTGTTTGTGTACACACAAATAGACGCCGCAATCTCCAAAGCTTTTCTGGCAATCTCAGCAGCAGAAAGGTCTGTGCTTTGCAGCAGTGCCCTTGCAGCTGCCAAGGCATACGGTCCGCCAGAACCAATCGCAGCAATGTTGTCGTCTGGCTCTACAACCTCGCCACTTCCTGATACAACAAAAAGGTGTTCTTTGTCTGCTACAACCATGAGGGCTTCTAAGCGTCTTAGGACTTTATCCTGTCGCCACTCCTTTGCAAGCTCAACAACGCTCTTTTGCAAATTGCCACTATTTTGTTCAAGCTTTTCTTCAAACTTTTCACACAGAGTTATTGCGTCTGCAACAGAACCTGCAAAACCAACCAAAACCCTGCCATTGTAAAGTTTTCTAACCTTTTTGGCTGTCGATTTCATTATCATATTCTGGGAAAATGTAACCTGACCATCACCAGCTATGGCAACACTTTCGCCTTTTTTTACAGCCACTATTGTTGTTGCATGAAACATAGCTAACCTCCATAAACTTTAAATTATTCAAAAATTTTTTTGGCGACTTCTTTGCAAATGTCCAAAGATTTTTGTGCAATCAAAAGTTTTCTTTTTACCTTGTCTTTAATCTTTGCAATTTCATCATCAATTGATATTATACCATAGTTAGCGTTCATGGGCTGAAAATCTTTTTTGGGTGTTGTAATATACTCTATCAGAGATCCTATACAAGTGTTTGGTGGCAAACTCACAAGATCTTTTCCTAAAAGCTGTCTTGCTGCATTAATTCCTGCAACGATACCTGTTGCAGCAGATTCTAAATACCCTTCGACACCTGTTATTTGTCCTGCAAAAAATATGTTTGGATATTTTCTCAGAAAAAGGTATTTAGTCAGCACTTCAGGTGAGTTAATATAAGAATTTTTGTGCATCACACCATATCTTACAAACTCAGCATTCTCAAGGCCGGGAATGAGCCTAAAAACCCTTTTTTGTTCACCCCATTTGAGTCTTGTCTGAAACCCTACCATGTTATAAAGCTTTCCATCCTGCGTGTCTTTTCTAAGCTGTACAACAGCGTACGGCATCTTCCCAGTCCTTGGGTCAATAATTCCAACCGGCTTTAGTGGACCAAACCTCATTGTGTCAATACCACGTCTTGCCATCTCTTCAATCGGCATACAGCCTTCAAACAGCAGGTCCTTTTCAAAGTCTTTAACTTCAATAACCTCTGCATTAACAAGTTCCCAGTAAAACCTTTCATATTCTTCTTTGGTCATTGGACAGTTTATATAGTCATTTGAACCTTTGTTATAGCGTGAGGCAAAAAACGCCTTTGAAAAGTCTATGGAGTCTTTGAGCACAATTGGGGATGCTGCATCAAAAAAATAAAGGTTTCTGCTATTACATAGCTTTGAAATATCACAAAGAAGACTTTCTGTGGTAAGTGGACCTGTACATACAACCACTACCTTATCTCTTGGAACTTCTGTTACCTCTTCATGGATAACTTCAATTAGTTCATTTTGGCTAATCTTTTGAGTTATATACTCTGAAAACTTATACCTATCAACTGCCAAAGCCTGTCCTGCCTCAACTGAAGTTGCCTGGGCAGCTTCCATCACAAGCGAACCGAACACCTTCATCTCTTCTTTTAAAAGCCCAGATGCATTTGTCAAAAGCTTGGATTTTAAAGAATTGCTGCACACAAGCTCTGCAAAGGTATCTATTTTGTGTGCAGGCGAAAACTTTTTGGGTTTCATCTCAAAAAGCTTTACCTTTATTCCAAACTTTGTGATTACATTTGCTGCCTCAACACCTGCAAGCCCCGCTCCAACAACTACAATTTCCATATCAATTACTCACCTTTTTCCTCTATTTTTCTTCGTAAGCACAACTCTCATTTGAACATATAATCTTTTTATTCCCTTTTCTTCCCTTTTCAAACATGAGACTGCCACACTTTGGACAGTTTTTGGCTGGCTTTTCCCATAAAATGAGGTCACAGTCAGGATATCCTTCGCACGTGTAATATCTCTTGCCTTTTTTGGACTTTTTTTCTATTACCCTTTTGCCGCACTTTGGACACAACACATCAAGGTAATCGTAATAAGGTTTTGTGTTTTTGCATTCAGGATATCCTGGACATGCCAAAAACTTCCCGTATCTGCCTTTTTTTATCACCATTTTTCTTCCACAGTTTTCGCATACAATGTCTGTCTCCTCATCCTCAACCTTAACCTTTAGCAAAGTAGCTCGTGCTATCTCAAGTTCCTTTTCAAGTGGCTGGTAGTATTTTTTTACAACCTCAGTCCACTCAAGCTTTCCTTCCTCAATCTTGTCAAGATTGCTCTCAAGTTCTGCAGTAAATTCAATGTCTATTATGTCTTTGAAATATTCTTTAAGTATATTTGTTACAAGTTTACCAAGCTCTGTTGGTTTTAAAAACCTGTCTTCTTTGACAACATATCCTCTCTCCAGAATTGTCTGGATTGTTGGAGCGTACGTGCTCGGTCTTCCTATCCCTTTTTCTTCTAAAGCTTTTATTAAGGTAGCTTCAGTATAGCGAGAAGGCGGTTGAGTAAAATGCTGTTTGTTCTCAAGTTTTATGGGCTTTAAAACCTCTCCTTCACTAATTTCTGGAAGCTGATTCTCCTCTTCTTCATCTTCTGTATCCTTGCCTTCAACATATACTTCCATAAACCCTGCAAACTTGAGTTTTGACCCTGTGAGCTTAAAAATATAGCCTTCCACTTCAAGCTCGGCTGACAGAGCCTCATAAATACTGCTTTCCATCTGCGATGCCAAAAACCTGTCATAAATGAGTTTATACAACTTGTACTGGTCAGGTGTCAGAGAATCTTTTATACTCTCAGGGTCCATCTCTAAGTAGGTGGGTCTTATAGCCTCATGAGCATCTTGCGCATCTTTTTTTGTTTTGTAAACCCTCGGCTTTTCGGGAAGATATTCTCTACCAAACTTCTGTAGGATAAGGTTTCTTGCCGCCTGCTGTGCCTCCTCAGAAACCCTTGTAGAATCTGTTCTCATGTATGTTATAAGTCCAACACTTCCTTCTCCTTTTATCTCAACGCCTTCATACAGCATCTGCGCAACCGCCATTGTCTTTGCAGGAGTAAACCTCAGTTTTCTTGATGCCTCCTGCTGAAGTGTGCTTGTGATAAAAGGCGGAGGCGGATTTTTCTTTTTCTCCGATACCTTTATCTTTACAACCTTGAACTCCTTGTTTTTTATCTTTTCTTCAATCTCTTGGACCTGACCTTGGTTTTTTAGCTCTATCTTCCCTTTCTTATCTCCATAGAACTTTGCTTTAAACTCTTGGGCATCTTTTTTAAATACCGCTTCTAATGTCCAGTATTCTTCAGGCTTAAAATTTTCTATCTCCTCTTCCCTTTCAACCACAAGCCTTGTTGCAACAGACTGCACTCTTCCTGCAGAAAGTCCACCTTTGACTTTCTCCCACAAAAATGGACTTAGCTTGTATCCAACAAGTCTGTCTAAAACTCTTCTGGCTTGCTGGGCATTAACTAAGTTATGGTCAATAGGCCTTGCGTTTTTTAAAGATTCTTGGACAGCTTTTTTGGTTATCTCGTTGAATGTAATTCTTACATTATCATTTGTATCAAGCCCTAAAATAGTTGCTAAATGCCATGAGATTGCCTCGCCTTCCCTGTCGGGGTCTGTTGCAAGGTAAACTTTTTCTGCTTCTTGTGCAGATTTTTTTAGCCTGTTTATTACATCTGCTTTACCTCTAATGTTTATATACTTAGGGGCAAAACCATTTTCTATGTCAACACCCAAATCACTTTTGGGAAGGTCTCTAACATGTCCCATTGAAGCTTCTACCTTAAATTCTTTGCCAAGATACTTCGCAATTGTTTTTGCCTTTGCAGGTGACTCAACAATGACCAGTTTTTTCAACAGAATTTTACCCCCTGTAAATAGAATTTTTTAAAGCTTAGAAATTATGTTTCCTCGTCCTCTTACAACCTTTGATTTTATCTCCAACGAAGTAATTAAACTTGCAAGCTTGCCAGGTTCCCATCCTGTTAACGCAATCAAACTTTCTACATGCATTTCTCCATTTTCATTTAAAAGCTTTATCAATATTTTCTCATCATTCGTCAACTCTTCTTCATCTTCACTTGTATCAAAACTTAGCTGGGTAGGTTTTAAAGAATAAATCTGCTTTAAATCTTCAAGAAAATCCTCATATGAACATATAATCCTTGCACCTTCTTTTATGAGCCTATTTGTTCCACTACTCTTTTGCGAAAAAATGTTACCAGGCACTGCAAATACCTCTTTCCCCTGCTCCAAAGCAAAGTCAACAGTAGAAAAAGTACCACTTTTAGTTGATGCTTCAATTACAACCAAACAAGGTGAAAACATTGCAACAATCCTGTTTCTCTGCGGAAAGTTCATTTTCTCTGGCAAAGTACCTGGCAAAAACTCAGATACCACACATCCATTTTCTATAATCTGTCGGTAAAGCTTTAAATTTTCTTTGGGATACACAATATCAACTCCGCAGCCCAAAACAGCTACTGTCTTCCCATTTTCAAGTGCTCCTGTATGACAAAAACTGTCAATACCCTTTGCCATTCCGCTAACAACTAAAATCCCTAATGAAGCCAAAAGGCTTGCCAGCTCTTTTGCAACTTTCTTGCCATAATAAGTAGGTTCTCGTGTGCCAACCATTGATATTTTTCGCGGAAATTTAAGAAGCTTTGCATCCCCTTTTACAAAGAGCATAACTGGTGCATGGTCAAAAACTTTGAACTCATCAGGATACAGCCTATCGTCTTCAAGTATTATATTTATACTATTTCTCTCACAAAATTCAAGAATTTTTTCAGCCTCTGCAGTATCAGAGTTTTTTATCTCATCTTTAAGATGTCCAAAAATACCTTCTACTTCTAATTCTTTTCTGTTAAAATAAGCCTCTTTTAGAGTTTTGTATTTATTTTTTATCTGCCTGAACTTCTTAGGGCCTATCCCTTTTATGCTGTAAAGCCACAAAGAATAAATGAGTTCTTCTCTGTTCATTTTCTACCTCATCCCAAACCAATTTGTAAATTAATCCTTCCCCTTTATAACTCCAAGCGGCTCCATTTTAGCAACAGGAGTAGCAAGCCGCGATGTAATTACTGAATTTATCACAAGTTCAATGTCTTTGTAACTCTGAGGACTTTCGTCCAAAAAGTCTTTGAGGTTTTTGGTGTTTATAAGAATCTCTCCGCTCTGCCCCTGTTTTAATGCTTTTGAAAATTCTTCGATGGAGACTGTCTTTTTTGCCTTTGTGCGCGATAAAACCCTGCCTGCTCCATGGTTTACCGTGTGATAGCTGATTATGTTGTCCTGTATTCCTTTCATCAGGTATGAACTTGAACCCATGCTGCCAGGTAAAATCACAGGATGTCCTGTATCAGCAAATTTAGGATTTGGAATCAAATAATGGTTTGGCGGGAGTGCTCTTGTCGCTCCTTTTCTTATAACAAGCTTTTCTCTGTTTGCAAATCTTTCCATGTACGCAATGTTATGAGCAACGTCATACAAAACCCAAGCGTCAATTGAGTGTTTTTCTAAGACTGATATTATGAAATTGCTCATATAGTGTCTATTTATCTTTGCATATATAGCTGCTGACTGCATAGCTTTAATATAATCTTTTGCAACCTTGTTGTCAATTGGCAAAAAGGTAAGCTGCGGGTCGGGTGTTGTGATACCTTTGGATTTCATGACATCTTTGAATTTCCTCTGATAATAATCACCAACAACCGATCCAAACCTTCGCGAACCAGAATGTATCATCACAACAAACTGCCCATCAAAAAGTCCCCACTTTTGAGCTGTTTCTTTGTCCAGCACATGAAGTTTTTGAAACTCAATAAAGTGATTTCCTCCACCCAATGTTGCAAACTGCTCTTTGCCAATCTCATAAGCCTCATCCGGTATTGTGTCAAGGTCAAACTCATGAATGAGAACCATCTTGTCTGAAATATCCTTATCAATCTCTGTATTTTGCAGATACTCTTCATACTTTGCCTTGGAAAGTACAATCTTCTTATTTTTCTTTCCAACACCTGTTGGAATTAAATCTTCTACCTCATTCATTATTTTCTTCAAAAGTGCTTTATCTATATCATCTGCAAACTTGTCTGTCAGTATCAATCTCATACCACAGCCTATGTCAACACCAACAATTGTTGGTGAAATCCACGCCTTTGACATGTCCCAGACAATTATTGTCCCAATCGAAGTTCCTTTGCCTATGTGTGCATCTGGTGTGTAACCCAAAAACTCTACATTTGGAATTTGGGAGGCGTTTTTTGCCTGCTGAAGCACCCCTTCGTCAAGGTCCTTTAAAATCTCTTCTGTCATGAAGAATATCGCATAGTCGTTTGTATA
Source organism: Caldicellulosiruptor diazotrophicus (assembly GCF_017347585.1). Taxonomy (NCBI): domain Bacteria; kingdom Bacillati; phylum Bacillota; order Caldicellulosiruptorales; family Caldicellulosiruptoraceae; genus Caldicellulosiruptor; species Anaerocellum diazotrophicum. The sequence continues at coordinate 465,660 of NZ_AP024480.1, read as the reverse complement.
AACACCATCTCTTATCTTTTTCATAAAAAACCTTCACCACCATATCTAATTTTTAATCTTCATTAATAGCTTGCAATATATTAAAATGAAACATCTCGTTTTTTATTTCCTTGCTTTTTTGATAGGAAGTATTCCTTGTTTCGTATATTATCACAAAGAAATTTTTTAATAAAGACATTACCCATTTTTATGATAACAATCCAGGTGCCACAAATGCATTCAGAGTAGCAGGAATAAAAAATACGATAAAAAAAGCAAGCTATCCCTTTTTAAGGAAATAGCTTGCTTTTAACTAAAATTTATTCTACTTACCTTATCTTTTGACCTCTTCAATTACAGACAAATCAACCTTATTTTGAGGAATACCTTGTTTTCTCTGCTCCCAGAGCTTATCTGCAACCCTGCCCCAAGCCTCCGAATATTCAATAAGTTTGTTTGCAAGTTCTTCAGCCGTTTCTGTCTCACCGCCAATCTGAGTTGGACGTGCACCTGCTTCTTCAACAATCTTCTTGAGCTTGAGCGGATTGTCTATCATAGGACATGGTCGCAGATGGTTTTCATTAAATGGAATATTCCTCCTGTATGCCATAAACAGTGGAGATTTTAAAGCATCCAAAAGCGAACATTCTTTTATATTGACGTTTGAAAAATGGATAAATGCGCAAGGTTCAACATCACCGTTTGCGTTGATATGGAGATATCTTCTTCCGCCTGCAATGCACCCACCAGCAGGCTCTCCATCGTTCCAGAAATCAAGCACAAATATTGGTTTTGACCATCTTATTTCTTCTATTCTTCTATACATATACGCTCTTTGCTCTGGCGTTGCCATGTATGATATATCCGCATCCTTACCAACAGGAACATATGTGAAGTACCATCCAAACTTAGCACCTTTTTCTATCAAAAAGTCTATATATTCATCAGAAGATACCTCTTCAACGTTATACCTGTGATATGTTGTTGAAAATCCAAACACAATACCTGCTTCTTTTAGTTTTTCCATTGCTGTGACAACCTTTTTAAATACACCTGGCCCACGTCTTTCATCTGTTGACTTTTCAAAACCATCTATGCTAATTGCAAATGCCAAGTTGCCTACTTTTGCAACCTTATTGATGAAATCATCATCAATCAAAGTAGTATTTGTAAATGACAGGAATACTGTGTCTTCGTACTTTTCACAAAGCTTAAGAATATCATCTTTCCTCAGAAGTGGCTCTCCACCTGAGAAGATTATAAAGTAAATCCCAAGATCCTGAGCTTCTTTTACAACTCTGTCAAGTATTTCATAGTCAAGTTTTGCAGCCTTATGATACTCTCCTGCCCAGCAACCTTTGCAGTGCAGGTTACAAGCAGCTGTCGGGTCAATCAAAATAGCGTATGGAATGTTTATATCGTATTTCTTAATGAGCTCTAATTGCTTTGGTACACCAATAAAGCCTGCATTTAAGAAGAAATTGATAAGAATTCTCTCTCTTACCTTTGGATTTGTCTCTTTAATAATTCTCATTGCATAGTGATGCCAAGAACTATTGGGGTCAAGCAAATACTTTTTCGCATTCTGTATATACCATTTGTCTCTATCACGCCTTACTATCTTTTCTGTAAGGTCCAAAATCTTGCCTATGTTCTCTTCAGGATTGTTTGAAAGATATCTAATTACCTGCTTTAGCACTGCTTCACCTATTATTTTCTTCGGAAGTTCCATATACTTATCACCCCTTTTTTTCTGCTTGAATTTAATTATAACTCTCTTGTTTATAATGTGTCAATAGTTATATATGCATATGTGTATATAAATATGTTTATTTTTTTTCTAAAACGTGATATAATGTTACTTGTCATAACTACATCTTGAGCAAAGGGGAGCAAAAATGACAAGGCTGAATGAAATTTTGTACGCTCTTTCAGACACAACAAGGCTTAGAATTTTAAATATATTGGCCCACCGCGAACAAAATGTAAGCAGTCTTGTTCAGTTGATTCAAGAAAGTCAGCCAAAAGTGTCACGCCACCTTGCTTATCTTAAAAATGTCGGGCTTATAGAGGCAAGAAACCAGGCACAAAAAAGAATTTATTCAATTAAAGCAGATGTGTTTGAAAAATACCCATTTTTAAAAGCTCTTATTTGTGACCTTTCCAAGGTTGAAATATTTGCAAATGATTTAAAGCTACTTTACTCTACAACTTAGTTTCTCTTATTGTTATTGAAAATTGAGTTTTAAAATTAAAAAGAAAAAAGGACTGTCCCATAAGACGAACGTGGGGTAGTCCCTTCTTTATAATATTTGTTTGTACATAATTAAATAATAAGCACTCAAAATATTTTTAGCCAGCTACTTTAATATTATTTTGCCCCAAAATATAGTTAATAAACTTGTCATTTTTCAAATTCAATTTTTTTGTAATTGCTTTTAAAATAACGGTAAATAGTTTCCATAAAACAAAGCCCATAAAAACACCAAAGGTATTTAAAATAATATCATTTATATCACATGTTCTGTACAGGAATTTTATCAAAAAAGAAATAAGTAGTTGAAGTAATTCAATACTTATTGAAAAAGCCATACCTTTCAATAATACCTTTTTTATTGACTTATTTCTTAATAGTGGCAATAAAAAACCAAAAGGAACTGTAAGCAAAATGTTATAATAAAATCGTCTATTTAAAGTAATATTAGCAAATGGTTTTATATTCATTGTTGAAAGAATATCTATCTTTGAAGATATTTCTCTAATGGTTGGTGAAAAGATAGGAATTGGGAATATAGTTTATTCTGTCTTCAAAATTCCACTACCTTTTATATTGTATCCATCATCTTCTATTTTGTAAAATACAAGATAATATTGTCCTGACTTTTGTTCACCAAAAGATTTTGAAAAGTCGACTTCTGTTCCTTCAGGTAATTGTGGTATAACATCTCCCTTTCCAACATTTTCATCAAGTCCAAAACTTGATTTCCAAACTTCATACTTAATTCTATTTGGAGTTTCACCAAACCAGCTATCTTTAGAATAAATCCATATTTTCTCAATTGCGCTCATTTTCCCAACATCCATTTTATGATATATACCATTTTCAGCTCCATTTACGTATCGATAATCCATTGCAAAACTCAAGCTACTTGTATTTGCAAATGAAGGTAGTGAACATACACAACACACAATTAAAATTATTATGGTTGATAAATACTTTTCTGCGCTATATCACCTCTTATTAGATATATTTACAATATTACTATTATAAGCTTTTGTTTTTTATTTGTCAAATACATTTTAAAAATTTTGCTTTTTTATTAGGTAACTCTTGTTTTTCTCAAAATATTATGTATAATATATTTAGTTGCAAACTTTTTGCAAGTAGGTGGAAGGAATGATAAACCAGGAAATTAAGTCTATTTTAAATTTACACAATATCAAAGCTACCTGGCAAAGGATTGAAATATACAAGGTTTTAAATAGTTCAAATCAATGTTTATCAGCTGATGAAATACTCAATATGCTAAAAAACAAAAACCTGAAAATTGACCTTGCAACTGTATATAGAAACCTCGAACTTTTTGTTCAAAATGGAATTGCAGTGAAATCCATTATAAATAGAAAACATTTTTTTGAAATAAAGAAAAATGAGCATCATCACTATTTTGTATGTATAAAATGCAATGCAAAAGCCGAAATTGTAGACTGTAAGATAAATCTAATTGAAGAGGAACTAAACCAAAAGAACTTTAAAATTCTAGACCACAATTTAGAAGTGTATGGTATATGCAATAAATGTTGTGGGAGGGAAAATGAATGAAGAGGATAAAGCTGTTAACTTTTCTCCTTCTTATTAGCTTCATGGTTTTCTTAAGTGGATGCAAAAATGAAGTTTTAACTACAAACAAAGGCACAGTCTACACTACAATCTATCCTTTGTATTCTATTACAAAACTTATAGCAGGGCAGAAGATAACAGTTGAAAAGCTTGTTAAAGACGGTGCAGAAATTCACTCATTTGAACCATCTTCCCGTGATATTGCCAAGCTCACATCAGCAAAAGCAGTGATATATCTTGGGCTTGTTGATGAGTGGGTTAAAAAACCTCTTGAGAGAACAAAGGTCAAAATCTTTAGAGCATCTGAAGGTATAAAGTTTTTAGATAGTGACCCTCATATATGGACATCACCAAGGCTTTTGAAGACAATAACAAGAAATATTGAAAATGCCTTGATAAGCTTAGATCCAAAAAACAAAAGTTATTACCAACAAAATTCTTCAAAGTTGATTTCAAATCTTGATAAACTTGATAAGGAATTTTCTTCTGTTGTGAAAAACTCAAATAGAAAAGAATTTCTAATTGCTCATCCCTCTTTTGGATATTTAGCAAGAGATTACAGCCTCAAGCAGTATTCAATTACCGGTGTGAACGAGGAAGAAGAACCTTCGGCTCAAAAAATGAAAGAGATTGTTCAGCTTATAAAGGAAAAAAACATAAAGTATATTTTAGTTGACCCAAATGAAAATTTGCCTGCTGTAAAGACTATCGCTAAAGACACTGGTATCAAAATTGTAAATATCTATGGAATGGGAATTGTAAATTCATCTCAAGCAAAAAATGAAACTATTCTCAGTCTTATGGAAAAGAACTTAAAAGCATTTGAGATGGTTTTAAAATAAATGTTGCAGGAGAGAAAATCAGAATGATTGAACTTATAGATGTAAACTTTTATATTGACCAGAAAAGAATCCTAAAAGACATAAACCTCAAAATTCAAAAAGGTGAGTTTGTTGCCATAGTCGGACCAAACGGTTCTGGTAAGAGCACACTTTTGAATATAATCTCTGGAATTTACTCTCCAACAACCGGAAAAAGACTAATATTTGGCAAGCAGCATCTTACCCCACAGGATAGGCAGAAAATATCCTTTGTTCCTCAAAAGGTCACAAATTTTAACCAGAGCTTCCCTTTGAGCGTTTTTGAAACTGTACTTTTAGGACTTGTGCCAAAAAAGGGATTGCTTCAGAGATTTTCAAAACAGGACTTAGAAAAAGCCGAAAGCATTTTAGAAAAGCTTCAAATAAAGCAGCTCAAAAACAGGCTCATTGGTCAACTTTCTGGCGGACAGCAGCAAAGAGTATTTTTAGCCCGCGCGCTCATATCAGATCCCCAAATACTTCTTTTAGATGAGCCAACTGTGGGAATAGACAGTCTCTCTGAGCAGCTTCTTTTTGAAATTCTTGGGGAGAAAAAGAAAGAAGGAACAACAATATTAATGGTAACACACGATGTGTATGCTGTAACCCAGCATGCTGATACCATAATCTGTATGGGGGATGGTATGATTTATACCGCTTGCAGCGCAAAAGAGTTTTCCCCCTCAAAGTTTGAAAGTGTGTACAAATACAAGATCAAGAAAATTGAGCACAGACACTCTTATACCAAAAAAGAACAAAATAACAGGATGTGATATTATGCTTCAATATGAATTTATGCAAAGGGCTTTTTTAGCAGGTGTGCTGGTTAGCATTATGACCTCGCTTGCTGGAAACTTTCTTGTTTTAAAGAGATTTTCACAGATGGGCGACTCTCTTTCACACACAGCAATTGTTGGTGTTGCAGCCTCCCTTCTTTTTAATTTTAGCCCGACCATTGGGGCAATTGTCTCAACCGTTGCATTTGCTTTGGCTATTGAATATTTCAAATCAAGATTTAAAAGGTTTGAAGAAATATCTCTTGCCCTTGTTTCAATCACGGCCCTGGGCCTTGCATCAGTTCTGTTTGGAATTTTAAAAAGCAGTAACAACTTGATGAGCTTCCTTTTTGGAAGCATAGTCGCAATTGGGAATGAAGATGTATGGATTATCTTTGCAGTATGCCTTGTAACAGTCACTTTTATAGTTATGTTTAGAAAAAGACTTATTCTTGCTACATTTGATGAAGTTAGCGCAAAGGTCTCGGGAATAAATACAAAACTACTTGATTTTTTTCTGAATATAATTTCAGCAACAATAATTGCTGTTTCACTTAAGATTGTGGGCGGTCTTTTAATCTCAAGCCTGATTGTTTTCCCAACAGCAATTGCGATGAGATTTTCAAAAAATTTTAGAATGCTTCAAGTAGTTTCACTTTTAGTATCTTTAATTGCAATAATAGCAGGACTTACTTCCTCTTACTATATCGATATCCCACCTGGCGGTGCCACAGTCTTGATATTTTTAGTTATATTTTTTATAGCTGAAATCATCAATATTACAAGAAAAAGATATTTTAAAAAAACTTCTAAATAAGTCTTCTTTCTAAAAGCCTGTAAGAGATTGCCTCTTGCAGGTGCTCTGCTTTTATCTCTTCGCTTTCTTCCAAATCAGCAATTGTTCTTGCAACTTTTAAAATTTTGGTATATCCTCTAAGCGACAGTCCCAAGGTATTAAATGCCTTTTCAAGAAGCTGCTTTTCTTTCTTTGAAAGTTTGCAAAATTTGTTTACAAGAGATCCTTTCATTTGAGAATTATAAAATATGCCAAGCCCTTTGAACCTTTCAAGCTGAATTTGTCTTGCTTTTTCTACCTCTTTTCTCATAGCTGCTGAATCTTTGCAAATTGAGGAATTGAAGTTTTCAAGCTTTACAGACTTTACTTCAACCTGAACATCAATTCTGTCCAAAATAGGTCCAGAAATCTTTCCAAGATACTGCTTAATTTGAGCAGGTGTGCATGTGCACTCCCTTTCATCTGACAAAAAATAACCACACTTGCAAGGGTTCATGCTACATACAAGCATAAACCTTGCAGGATATTCAATTGATGCATTTACTCTTGAAATTGTCACATATCCATCTTCAAGAGGCTGGCGAAGAACCTCAATTGTCTTTTTATCAAATTCGGGAAATTCATCCAAAAACAAAACGCCATTGTGGGCAAGTGAAACCTCACCTGGTTTTGGAACTCTACCGCCACCAATTATAGCAATTGATGAAGAGGTGTGATGAGGACTTCTAAAAGGCCTTGCAGTGATAAGCGCCTGACCATCTTTCAAAAGTCCTGCGCAGCTATAAATTTTTGTCACTTCTAAGCTCTCTTCAAAGGTCATTGGAGGTAAAATTGTAGGTATGCGCTGAGCAATCATGGTTTTGCCGCTTCCCGGCGGTCCAATTAAAAGAAGGTTGTGCATTCCTGCCACTGCTACCTCAACTGCTCTTTTGACATACTCTTGACCTTTGACCTCTGAAAAGTCAACATCATATGTAAAGGTATCAAGAAGATTCATCTCATCTATTTCAATCTTATAAGGTGTGGCACTCTGAGGATTATCCAAGATTTCAACAGTTTCTTTTAAAGTTTTTACAGGAAAAACATCAATTCCTTTCACAACGCTACACTCTGCCCTGTTTTCATAAGGAACAATAATCTTTTTGATACCATTTTCCAAAGCTGCGATTGTCATAAGTAAAGCCCCATCCACCCTTTTGACACTTCCATCAAGCGAGAGCTCTCCAATTATTGCAATCTCATACGGGCTAATTTTAGGGTTTATCTGCTCAGACGACTTTAGCACAGAAATAGCCACAGGCAAGTCAAAAGATGAGCCTTCCTTCCTGGTGCTTGCAGGTGCGAGATTAACAATTATTTTTCTGTTTGGAAATTCAAAACCACTGTTCTTTATTGCCACCCTTATTCTTTCTTTTGCCTCTTTTATAGTCACATCAGGAAGGCCAACTATATCAAAACTCGGCAGGCCATTTGACATGTCTGTTTCAACTGTAACAATATAGCCTTTTATGCCAAGGTAAGAAGATGTCAAAACTTTTGCAAGCATTTTTTATATAGCTTTTCCTTTCCTTTTTTTATTAAAACTTTATCACAGCAAACTTCATTTTTCAATATAAACAAAAAAGCCCTTTTTCAAGGGCTTATATTTTTGAAGATGGTGAGCCATCCGCGACTCGAACGCGGGACACCCAGCTTAAAAGGCTGGTGCTCTGCCTACTGAGCTAATGGCCCATATATAAGATGCATTGTTATTATAGCTGATGTCTGCTGACTCTACAATACCAAACTTTTGTTCGAAATATACAAACAATTAACTTAAAATGATTATACTGTAAAGTTTACAATAAATATCAATTATTTTGGACATACTTTTTTATACAACAAATATATTCTTCAAAATCTTGTATCTTTTCTTTTATAAACCTATAAACCAAACTATCATCAATTTCCCAATAAAGATGTACCAGTTTGTTTCTAAACTTTGCCATTTGAGAAAGCCTTGTGCTAAATTCGTCATTAATAATATCCAATTGAGCCAATGCCAAAAATATATCTACATATGTTTCAGGCGTTTTTATATTTTTACCTTTTGTTTGTTCTATTGAAATTATTCTATTTCCAATGTTGATACATGTTTCAATTGCAACTTGTAAATACCTCTGAGCCGCACCTTTTAAGATTTCATTTTTCATATATTCCTCGAAATCAACTTTTGATATATCTTTTAATAACTCTGTATATTTTTTTAAGAGCTTTAAATGAAATAATATTTTTTCGTCCATATCTTAAAAACAAACTCCTTTCAAAAAATCTTTATAAAGATTTTAAAAATTCTCTATAAAATTCTTCCCTATAAGGCTTTATATCAAGATATTTTGAAATGACCTCTGTTTGAAAGTCAACCATTTTTTCTGTATTGCTACAGTAAACTATCTTCCCAGTTTTTAATACTCCGTATCTAACAGATAAAGGTGCGTGATTAAGAATAACAAGATCAATTTCATCAGTTTTAAGCATTTTCATAAGCCCATCAAGAATTTCATTTTCAAGTTCTTCCACTATTGTTTTGGAAAGTTCCTTGTCAAATAAAATTGCTATGTCTATATCAGAAAGCGGAGTATACGTGCCCATTGCAAATGAACCAAAAAAATAAGCAGCAACAACCTTGTTCCCAAACCTGCTGAAAAATGCACCCAAATCTTTAATAACTTTTTTAGCATGATCAATATCAATTTTATTTCTTCTTATCACTTTCAAAGCACCTTCTATTATCAAATTTTTGTTCTACTTAACTTTTTTCACCTTCGTCTTATCCCCAAGTTTAGTTTAGAAAAATTGTAATACAACAACTTACCAACTAATCTTCTAACGAAAATATACTCTTGCAGATATAATGTGCAACCAACAAAGATAACAAAAAATCTATTCCAGGACTATTAGAATACTGAAATACAAACACAACTATAAACATAAGAAAAAATGAGATAATAAAAACACCACGTAGATAAGAGAGTGCACCTTTTCTGAGTTTCACTTTTTATCAACTCTCTCCTATAGTGATTCAAAGTTTTTTTAGAATTATTTTATCAAAAATTCCTGAGTTGTGCAATAAAAGAGGATGTCTTTCTGCAAGAACATCCTCTTTCTAATATTTTTAATTTACTCTTGAAATAAATCATTAACTTTCTAATTGCAAACATACCAATTTGAATTTAATTTTAAATCCAAATGGTTTAATGTATAGATACTCTTTTTTTGTATTTCGATAATAAATTCACACCTGCAACAAAAATTGCTGTTATAGATAGCAACAATGTCGCAACTAAAACATTTTTTATCTTTTCCTTTTTTTCAGTTGCAGTTTCAAACAAAGGTTTATATGGACTTCCACCCATTTTTATATTATCGGGATCTTTTTGCATCTCATCAAAATAATTCAGTATCTCTTTTGGTCTGTTATTCAACCCGTCTTTTATTTCATCAAAATGCCATATTTTTTTTCTATATATTTCTGGATTTGAAGAATCTGCAGCATCAGTGCACCACCAGTTCCCATCTTCAGATGCTACATATAATGATTTTTCTTGAGCGTCAACAATCTTAACGTTTTGTGGTTGTCCTTTGCTTCTTAAAAATTCTCTCATAAATATAATTGCTTCTCCTAACCCACTGTATCCCATTGTTGAATACGAAATAACATAAGAATAATTATTATTATCCCAACCAATTAACATGTATCCAACTGGTTTATCATCGTAATATATTATTCTTGCCCACTCTTTTTTAACAAACCCCTTTTTAAGTAAATCACTAAATGAACTAAATTCAAGATTTTCTATTTTCTTTCTAATATCTTCCTCAAAATAAAAAATTCTTGTATAACCATTAGAGGCTAATTTTGATTTATAAGGAAACTCAAATAATCTGTACACCTCATACTCATCACTTATTTTAAACTTTTTGAAATCATATGAAACCTTATTACCTGTAATTTCATCCAATTGTTTCTTAATAAAACTATTATCTCTATTTAGAAGTTCAAGCAGAGCGTTCAAATGAGATTCGGCAGTCAATTCTCTCCTGAGTTTCATAATTTCTTCATTATGATTTATAATAGAATCAAATTTTTCATATGCCAATATTGGTATACCGAATAATTGTATCAACATTATTGCTAAAATTATTATCAAAAGTATATTCCCTTTTTTCATATTTATTTCCTCCCCATTATTAGATAGCTCTGTAAACTCTCGCTGCATTATTTAATTCCCACTCAGAATCACCATCTCTCAATTCTAAATCAGATATAAATCTTAAACCTCCTATATCTGGATCCATGATTACAACATAATTTTGCATATATGCATTCACATCAAAATATTGCCATATTCCGCATATAACTGCAAAATGTGCACCTTTAACGTAAAAATGTCCACCTATTGGTCTTCTATAAGTTACTACTTGTTGAATAATTTGATCATATGAAATTGTCCAACCACTTACAGGTTTTATCTCTGAATAACCAACACCATAATAGTTGAGCGCTCTTTGTATATCAGAAAATCCTCCAGTTTTATTTACGTAACTTCCATAGATATATTTCACTATATCCCACTGTGTTGCCTCTCTCCCAAAACCTAAATAGTTTTTGCAATAGTACAATATCGACTCACACCCTGCTGCCCAGCACCAATTTGAATATGCCTGACTTACCTTTTTAACTGGAAGTTCAACATACGTAACTGTATTTTCTGCAAATGCATCACTAAGGTTCAGTAAGAGTAATGTAAAAAACACAATAGCACTAATCACGATTCTTTTGTACCTTCCCTTTTTTAGTAATTTTTTGACCATATCTTCTCACCCTTTCGTTTTTTAATTCTATTTCATTTAAGAACCTTTAATTATAATCTATAACTGCTGTTTTTAATTTCAATTCATAATATTGTTTTTTTTTGCAATATTTTGTACCCATATTTGTATTTTTTTGTCTTGTCAAAGTAAAAAATTTACCTCTTATTGTTTCCTGTTAAATCAAACCACTTATTTTATTTCTTGCATTCTAATTATACACTGATAAAACAAATATAAATCCAAAGGAAAAAATTACCTGAAATGATTGTAGTGAACTGATCCAAAGAAAATTTCTTGAACAATCTGACTTTTATAATTTAAACCCCATTCAACCAATCAAACAACCCAAATTTTTTATATGTTTCCTCTGCATAAATTCAAAGACACCTTATTGGACATAAAAAAACACCTCTCGCAAAGTTTTTAAACTCTGCGATTGGTGGTGCTGTCTTCTTCAAGAGATTGTATCCTTTATCCTCTTAAAATCCTGCCACCTATTTTGCCTTTAAAATTGACTACAGGACTTGATGTTTTTGTTTGCCATTTTACATTTTTTAACTGTTCCATGTAACACTTGAGAATACTCCATAAAACAAAAATGGCTGGGGTGGGTGGATTCGAACCACCGGAATGCAGGAGTCAAAGTCCTGTGCCTTACCGCTTGGCGACACCCCAACTTATTTTATATATGGGGTGGATAATGGGACTCGAACCCATGACCTCCAGGGCCACAACCTGGCGCTCTAACCAACTGAGCTATATCCACCGCCTCTTTAACAAGCAAATCATATTATAAAGGCAACAGCCCAGTTAGTCAATAGCGATTATATGTTTGTAATTGTTAAACTTTTTATAAGCATGGTTGCAAAGGATCCCGCAGGAAGATAGAATTTTATCCTTAGCTTATAATACCCGCTGTAAAAATCATCCTCTTCAAAGCTTGAAACCTCAAGCTTTTCTGGAAAGACTATGGCAGGTCGTAAAAATGATTTAAAATACCAGCTCTTAATCCTTTCAATATCAAAATCAGAAGGTTTTACTCCTCTTTCGTTTAAAATCTCTAAAATAGCGTTATTTACAATATCACTCACATATGGTATTTTTGATGAAACGGTTGGAATGTGGAGGTTTTTTAAACTATTTAAAGACTTTGTTGAAAGTGTAGTGTAAATCAAGTAGTCCATAATTTTCCCCTTTACAGGTTTTAACAAATCAACATAATAAGGCAAAACTGCAATCAATGTCCTGTTCCATATATAGCTCTGGTAAGCAGAAAGAAAAATAGACATCTCTTCTTTGGGAATAAGATTGAGTGCTCTAATTAAATAGTGTCTGCTCTTACCTTTTAAAAGAGTTTTTATAATATCCCTTTCTACCTTCGTTTTACAAAGAGGCAGTATCTTTTCGAAATCTCCCCAAAGCTCAGAGATTTTTTTCTTCCTCTCCTTTTCTTCTTTTTTATCTTCAGGATGAATGGTTGTAAAGTAAAGTTTGAGAGCACCGTTGTAATGTTTTTTAACAATCTTTTCGCCTATGAACTCATCTTCACTTTGACTGCTTCCAAACCGCTGGTCATCAAAGTAGTTGGGAAAGCCAAACTGCTGCACTTCATTTAATCTTCGTAAAATTTTCTCATCCTTATTTTTTAATTTTCTTATTGTTATTTCAAAAAAATTCCCTTCAAGAATCAATGGTGATACAAAATCATCTGAATACCCTATAAACTCTACTTTTACGTTTTCTTTATTAAAATTTATGGTATATTCCCTTGGCACAGAAATATACTGAAAAGTAAGTGCATGCCTATCTTTTCTGCCTGCACAGCCAATCTTCTCAAGTGAAATCTTGTTCTCTTTTGAGATGATCCTGAGAGCATCAACCGTGTTCCAGTGCCTTTTTGTCAAAAGATAAATCTTGTATCTCCCCGACGGTTTTATCTCTAGCTTAAGTTTTTCTTTTACTACAAAATCCTCTGGCAAAACCTTAATTTTCAAACTATTATCACCCTTTTAAATCCTCAATTTTTCAAAACTCTTATTGACACCTTATTTTATTATGATATCATTATATATTGTTGTCAACAAACTATATTACTGAAAATTCGGGTAATAATAAATAATTATGAGGAGGTGGTAGAAGTGGATGTATTAAAAGCTGCTGTTGATTTTGTACAGAACAAGACAAAAGTTGAGGTAAATCAAAGAGATATAGAAAAAATACTCTCTGCACTAAATTCCACAAACCATTTTTGGGAAGTTATTTTTTTGTCACAAAAACCGTTTGCTGTGGTAAGAGAAACAATTAACTATCTTATTTCAATAGATTTTGCCAAGACGGATGAATCAGGTAACTTGATATTAACAGAAAAAGGAAAAGAATTTATAAGCACTAACAATATTCCTATTGTAAAAAATTACACATGTTCTTATTGCGAAGGAAGAGGAATAGTCTTTTCTGAAATCAAGGATGCTTATGAGAAGTTTAAAGAGATTGTCAAGACAAGACCTGATGCAATTGTTGAGTTCGACCAGGGATACGTCACAGAAGAAACAGCATATTCACGAATTGCGCTGATGATTAAAAAAGGAGATTTGGTTGGAAAAAAGCTAATAGTATTTGGTGACGATGACCTTGTTTCAATTGCAGGAGCACTAACAAAACTCCCTAAAGAGGTCATAGTTTTAGAAATTGACAAACGACTTGTTGACTTTATAAATCAGGCTGCAAAAGAATACAATTTAAATCTCAAAGCTATTGAATACGATTTTAGAAATAAACTTCCTGAGGATTTTGTTAAAAGCTTTGACACATTTACAATAGACCCACCAGAGACAATTGAGGCTTTGGACCTATGCTTTACAAGAACAATTTCAAGCTTAAAAGGTGCAGGTTGTGCAGGCTACTTTGGTCTTACAAACATCGAAGCTTCGCTTTCAAAATGGCATGAATTTCAAAAACTTTTGTTGAATAAGTTCAATACAGTTATTACGGACATCATTGAGAACTTCAATCATTATGTAAACTGGAACTATCTCCTGCCATCACTTGAGAGTAGACTTCCTTTTGTAAATGTTCAACCAAAGCTTAACTGGTACACATCAAGTATGTACAGAATTGAGCTTGTAAAAGATGTTGAAATTAAAAATGACTATATCAACTGTGAGCTTTATATTGATAATGAGGCTATACTGTATAAAGAAAATTAATCCTTGCTCTTTTTCTCTTTTTTATGTTAAAATATTGTGTGGCTTTTTAAGCTTCTGATGAGAAAAGGGAGGGAAATAAAGGATGGCAATGTGCGAAGTTTGCGGTAAAAAAGTCTCTTTTGGAAATAAAGTAAGCCACTCAAACAAGAAGTCAAGAAGAACATGGAAGCCAAATGTAAAGAAAATAAAAGTTCTTCTGAAAAATGGTCAGAGAAAGAGAATATATGTTTGCACAAGCTGTATAAAGGCAGGCAAGGTTGTCCGTGCTTAAAATAGAAAAGTTCAAGATAAGCAAATTTATCTTGAACTTTTTTCTTTATTTATCATCACTTATTTTAAACAGCTTTTTTATTAACTTGCTCAAAAACCTTGGCATTTTGAACACCATGATTCTCATTTTACTTCCATCTCCCATCCTTTAAAAATAGATATATTCCTGCACTTATTAACACCACTGCAATTATAAAAGCTAAAAGCCAAGGGGGCATCAGTAGTGATATTAAAATACCTATACCGATGATAAGTAGTACAAGACCCAACCAATTTTTGTTTTTGTGTAAAAAATGCTTGCTCATATCATAAATATATTCTTACAATAGCTGGCTTTATTCTATTATATTCATTTGAAAATAGATGGGTGACAAAAAAGGGTGGAAACTTTTTTAGTGTCCACCCTTTTGTATTTTAAATCAATCCTTTAAAAACTCAACCGTTTTATCAAGCACCAATCTTTCCCATTCATACTTGTTAAATGTGTGGTCAGCACCTTCTATCTCAATAAGTTCAGCCCTATCTCCTAAAATCTGTTTATATTTTCTTCCAACCTCGATAGGTACAGCTTGGTCATTTGTTCCATGCAAAATCAAAATCTTGCCAGGATATCTTTTTATTTCCTCAAAGAAATCATATTTTTGCAGGTCGTAATAAAAATCCTGAGAAAGTAAAAGTCCACCTAAATCAACATATCCCTTCTCTTTGATTGTTGGATTTGTCTCAACCACATTTTTTGCAATCTCTTTCATATTGCCTGCAGGTGCCCACAGAATCACCTTGTAAAGTTTTTCTTTATACTCACCAGCAAGGTAAGAGGATATTGCACCGCCAAGCGAAAGTCCAACTATTGAAATCTTCTGCTTGTCAACAAAGTCAAGAGAAAATAGATACTCTAAAATACATCGTGCATCGTCAATCTCACGCGTAACTGTCATATCATAAAACTCTCCGTCTGACTCGCCAGAGCCCGCAAAGTCAAACCTCACACTTGCAATCCCATATTGCTCTAAAAGTCGCGAAAGTTTCACAAAGATAAAATGAGGCTCCATTTTGTTGCCTGTAAATCCATGAAATATAGCAACAGCAGGAATTTTCCCCTCATATTCCTCAGGTGTATGCAAGTAACCTCTTAGCACTTGACCTATTTTGTTTTTGATCTCAACATGCTTTTGCATTCAAAATCCCCCTTGGCTTTATATTGCTCTACAGGTCTCCCCCTCAATAATTGAGTGTTCAACAATCAGTCTTTTGTACGTCTTGTAGGGCTCTTCAAGTTCTTTTATTAACATCTCAGCTGCATAGTATCCTAAATAAAATACATTGGTATTGATGGTTGTCAACCTTGGCGAGGATAGCTTCGAAAAAATTGACTCATTAAACCCTATCACAGACACGTCATACCCAACTTTCAAGTCAAGCTCCCTGCAAGCACGTATTGCCGCATATGCAACAACCTCGTCAATACATACAATAGCCGTTGGCCTGTTTTTCAGCTGCAACATCTGTTTTGCCTTTTCATAAGAACTTTGCTCATCAAACTCAGTAAACATAATGTATTGGTTCTCCCCAGGAATTTTGTATTTGGCAAGAGCACTTTTGTAACCCGAAAGCCTATCTTGAGTAAGAACAAGATTTTCCATTCCACCCAAAAAACCTATTTGAGTATGTCCAAGCCGAATTAGATACTCTGTTGCGTCAAACGCAGCTTTTTTGTTGTCGTTGTCGACCCAGTTCACATAGTCCTTATCCTTGTCAGGCGACCCTATCAACACAAAAGGAAATTTTAGATTTCGCAAGTATTTTATTGCATAGTCGTTTATACGTGAGGTCAGAAGTATAAAACCATCAACTTTTTTACTTTTAATAAGCCTCTCTAAACTTTCTTTTTCTTTTTCAGGAGGCACAATCGAAAGTACTATTTCATATTCAGTATTGTTTATATAGCTGCAAATACCAGACACAACCTGGTCAAAAAACGTAGAAGTCAGTATCTGCTCAAGCCTTCTTGGCATAAAAATGCCTACCGAATAAGCCTTTTTCATAACAAGACTTTTCGCACTTGCATTTGGGATATATCCAAGTTTCTTTATCGCTTCCATCACTCTCTTTGTTGTCTCAGGAGAAATTTTTGCTTTTCCGGATAACACTCTTGACACTGTGGAAGGTGAAACACCTGCTTCCCTTGCTATGTCTTTAATAGTTACCATCTTAATCTCATCCCAACTCTTTCTTACCTTTATTCATTTAAAGTTCAATTTCAATAATACCAAATATTCTGAAAAATTGCAAATTATACTGACAAGTTTGATTGTTTTTATGTTTCAGAAGATTTTATCTCCGGCAAAGTCATCTCAATCACAAAATGATTGTCACCAGTTGAATATGTTATCAAATACGAACCCTCAGGATAATACAGTGCAAACCTGTTTTTTAAAACATTCATTACCTCTTCAATCTTCTCATAATTTTTTATGACATCATTGTAATATACTCTTATATTCAGCATTCCTGATATTTCAAATATTGAAAGCTGTATTACACTTTTTATTGGAAGCTGTCTTTCCGAACAGCTAGTAAAAAGTTTTGCAATAAAACTCAGCGTCCCATGAAGTATAAATCTATCTTTCAAACTATCGTCGTGGAAGTTTACAATTATTTCAAAATTGTTCTTAAGTGAATAAACACAACCAGAAAGAATTGTTTGAAATAATGTCACCTCGTACCATAACGGAACAAAAATGCGGTTTGAATATACACTTGCTTCTAAGGTGTCTAAAAGTGACCTTGCAAGCCCTTCAATTTCTTTTTGCTCTTTTTCAACTGCTATTTCATATATAAGTTGAATATTTCTTATTATCATTTCTCTGTAATCAAAAATAAATTGGTTTTCAGCCTCGTTTTCTTCGTTTATTAAATAAAATTTATTCTTTAAAGCTTGCACAGCACTTTCAAATTTTTTACCATCCTCATTGAAAAACTCAAAACTATTCTCTATTGATTTTAAAATATTTTCTACCTTTCTTACTCGTTCACCAAATTCATTTATTATGGGTAAAATCCCAAAAACATATCCTACAGTCACAATCAAACTCAAACTTATACAAATCAAAATCCATGATACTGTATTATATGTACGTGTTTGAAACTGAATATATAAAACAAGTCCAAAAAATAACAAAAGCTCTGTAAACGTAACTATCCCATACACTCTCGTAAACTTTTCTTTCATAAACTTCTCACCAACTGCTAATCCCTTTCTTGTATTCTTTTTAATATATACCCATATTTTTGAGGTATATGCATAAAAAGCTTAGTTTTTCTTTATCAAAACACCTGTATGTTAATTCAATTTTAATATTACTCAAACGGTATTAGCAACTACTTTTTGATTGTAAAATTTCACAAAAATCTAAACACAACTTTTATACTCTTTTCACGACCCTTTGATGAGGCAATTTCAATGGCTTTCTGATAATCTTCAAGTTTGAAATAATGAGTAATAAGCTTCTGATATGGAATTCCGTGCTGCTGAATAAGACTCATTGCAAGCTGATACGTTGACATTCTGTATTCATTTATATTTTCTGTGCTGTAACAGTAAGCTCCTCTGATGTTTAGTTCTTTAAACCAAATAGGAGTCAAATCTAAATGTTTTACAACAGAGGCAAGCCCTACAAGAATATAGCTTCCTCGCTGTTTTGTAAGCCACATCCCGTCTCTGATAGTTCTTTCTGTCCCTACACAGTCAAATACCTTATCAAATCCCCCAAGTATCACCTTATCACCAATCATTGGTTTATATACTTTAGCGCAAGTTACTTTTGCCAAATCATCCAAATACCCTTCTTTGGGCTTTACCACTGTGTTTGCCCCAAACTCTTTTGCCAAATCTGCTTGAAAATCATATTTTGCAATGGCTGTGATATCAGCTGAGCTTCCAAGCTTTCTCAAGCTCCAAATAACCAAAAGACCAATTATACCAGCTCCATAAACCAAAACCTTCTCGCTATCTTTTGGAAAATTTCTCATAACAGGATGAAGAGCAGATGCTAATGGGTCAATCAAAATTGCCTCTTCATCTTTTACAGTTGCAGGTACCTTTATAACTTGCGATTTGTGCGCAACAAAATATTCACCCCACGACCCGCCTGTTGTATTGCACGCACCCATAATTGTGCCAGGTGAAAGCTTCCCTTCTGTTATATTAAGACAGGTTGAAAATTCTTCTTCCTGACAAGACGGGCATCTTGGAAGTTCTCGAGCATCACAATCAAGCACTGGGTCAACAATGACTCTGTCACCTATTTCAAATTCAGAAACAGCTTTTCCTTTTTCAACTATCACTCCAAGATTCTCATGTCCTATGACAAAAGGAAATGAAGCAAAAGGTGAGGTTGAGGGTGAGTCGTGCAAAAATATGAGATTTAAGTCAGAACCACAAATTCCTGCATATGTAGTTTTTATTTTTACATAATTTTCTGAGGGAAGAACAGGTTCGGGAATTTCTTTTAGCGCAATACACGAAAATCTATTGTAATAAAACTTCTTGGAAATTTTACCAAGTAAAAGAGCCCTTGTGTACTTTGCAACATTTGCATCAAACACAACTGCTTTCATTTTTCATTATCTCCTTTCTCTTAAAAATTTTGTCAGAAACTTTAAGAGGCTGCACAGTAACCATTGCAGCCTCTTACAATTTAAAGCTCATATTTAAATTATATCGTATTTCTTGCCCAAGTGTTCAAGAACATCTAAAGTTCTATCAAGATGCTCTTTTGTATGCCCAGCTGTAACAGACATTCTAATTCGCGAAAGCCTTCTTGGTACAGCAGGATAAAATACAGGATTTACATATATCCCTGCTTCATGAAGCTCCCTGCACATTTCTTTTACCTTGTAATCATCACCAATAATTATTGGAAAGATAGCGGTTTGCTGGTTGCCAAGGTTAAATCCAAGCTTTAAAAGGTTTTCTCTAAAATACCTGATATTGTCCCAAAGTCTTTGTCGCAGCTCCGGTTCTTCCTCAATAACATTTAACGCTTCAATTAAAGAAGCTGTTGCCTGTGGGGTTGGTGCTGTTGAAAACATATATGCCCTTGAGTAAAAGTGCAGATAGTTTACAAGCTCTTTATTTGTTGCGATAAATCCACCAACAGCACCAAGCGCTTTTGATAAAGTTCCTGCAACTATATCAACCTTGCCCTCAACGTTGCAATGTTCAGGTGTTCCTCTTCCGTTTTTGCCAATCACCCCTGTGGCATGAGCTTCATCAACCATGACAAACGCACCATAAGCATGTGCTATCTCAACAATCTGGTCAAGCGGGGCAATGTCACCATCCATAGAATACACACCATCAACTATGACAAGTTTTGTGTTGTACTTGTCTTTAACCTTTTTTAATACTTTTTCCAAAGAATCCATATTGTTGTGTCTGAAAAACTCTACATTTGTGTTTCTACACCCATCAATTATGCTTGCGTGAACATACATGTCAAGTATAGCAACATCCTTTTCGTGTAGAATTGCCGAAATTGTTCCCAGATTTGAACCATAACCGCTTGTGTAAATTAGAGCATCTTCACAACCTTTGAACTTTGCAAGTTTTTTCTCAAGCTCTACATGAATGTCAAGTGTTCCACCAAGAAGTGGTACAGACCCAGCACCTGTTCCATACTTTTTAATAGCTTCAATTCCTGCTTTGATTGTTCTCGGATGTTTTGTAAGATTGAGGTAGTCGTTTGATGCAAGGTTTATCATCTCTTTAACCTGTCCTGTGTAATGGTCAATAATCTTCATGGTTGGACCAGACCCTGTGAGTGAAACTCTTCTGTATTGATAATGTCTTCTTCTGATATAATCTTCCTTGTACTCCCAGAATTCCTTTGCAAGTTCCATAATATTTTTATCTTCACTCTTCATAAAATCAGCAAGTGAAAATTTTGTTGTGTCAATCATATCTTTTCAACCTCCTTCTGAACACATTTTTGTGCACATACATAACTTAAAAAAAGAATTATTTAAAAATTGGATTTCCGCTACTGTCTATGTCAAGATGAAGAGCTGCAAAGTCTTTCCCAAGCCCCGGCATTGCAATTATATCACCGCACATGACAAGTATAAATCCAGCTCCATTTTTAATTTCTATGTCTGTAACATTTAATATAAAATCTTTTGGTTTCCCGAGTAATTTTGGGTCATCAGAAAGTGAATACTGAGTTTTTGACATACAAATTGGAAAATGTTCAGTCTTGAGATTTTTTATAAGCTCAAGTTTTGACAAAGCTGCTTTAGAAAATTGTACATTTTTGGCCCCATAGATGATGGTTGCAACTTTTTTAATTTTTTCTTCAATAGAATCACTGTCCTCATAAACAAAGTTAATCTTTCTTTTTTTATTGCTCAACTCTATAACCTTTTCAGCAAGCTCAAGCACACCTTCTGACCCGTTAGCATATGCAGTAGATACAGAAAATTCTACACCCTTTTGCTCACAAAAAGACCTGACAAGTTCAATCTCTTCCTCTGTATCATCCGGAAACTTATTTAAAGCTACCACTGTCTCAAGTCCCATAATTTTAAGATTTTCAATATGCTTTTCTAAATTCTCAAGTCCTTTTTGAATAGTTTTTACATCACTTTGCAGCCCACCATTTGCTTCAATCCTCGAATGATGTTTTAAAGCCTTTGTTGTCACAACTAAAACAGCAGCGTTCGGATATATTCCAGTTTTTCTTGCAACAATATTAACAAATTTTTCTGCTCCCAAGTCAGAACCAAAACCTGCTTCAACAACAACATAATTAGCAAGTTTTTGAGCAATCTTTGTAGCAACAATACTATTTGTACCATGCGCAATGTTTGCAAACGGCCCACCATGGACGATTGCAGCAGTATTTTCAGAAGTTTGAACAAGGTTTGGTTTCAGTGCATCTTTTAACAAAAGAGCCATGCTTCCATGGACGTTCAAATCCTTGGCATACACAGGTTTTTTGTCATAAGTAAAGCCTATCAAGATATTCCCGAGTTTTTCTTTGAGATCATCATAGCTCATCGAAAGACACAAAACTGCCATAACTTCAGAAGCAACAGAGATAACAAAACCATCTTCTCTTATAGCACCTTTTTGGTCAGATAGTCCAACTATTATATGCCGAAGACTTCTATCATTCATATCTATTGATCTTTTTATAGTTATAGACTTTGGATTTATTCCAAGGCTATTTCCATGATAAATATGATTATCAATGGCAGCACAAAGAAGATTGTTTGCAGAGGTCACAGCATGAATATCTCCAGTAAAGTGAAGGTTTATATCAATTGAGGGCAAAATCTGAGACGCACCGCCACCCGTTGCCCCACCTTTTAGACCCAAAAAAGGTCCTAAGGAGGGTTCTCTTAAAGTTACAATAGATTTAAATCCTAGCCTATTTATTGCCATTGAAAGACCAATTGCAGTTGTAGTTTTTCCCTCTCCATAAGGCGTTGGATTAATAGACGTTACTAAAATAACCTTGCCGTCTTGTACTTGTGCTTTTTTCTTGAAGACATCCAAACTGATTTTTGCCTTGTACTTTCCATAAAGTTCAATGTCCTCATCGTCAAGTCCTATTTTCGCTGCAATCTTGGATATAGGCTCAAGGGAGGTCTCCTGCACTTTTGATATGCTTTTCATAGGTAGATTTCACCTGACCTTTTGATATGTTTTGTTTAAAAATTTTTCGCGATTTACAATAAACCTTTCGTGAACTCCTTCTCCAATCTTCTCAAAGCTGTCGTATGCCTCCACTTTAAATGTGAGTTTTCTGTCTTCAATGGCAATCAGCTGGGCAACTGCTTTTACTTTCATTCCCTTTGGAGTGGGCGCTAAATGCAAAACATCTACTTTGCTTCCAACTGTAGTATAGCCTTCTTCCAAGTAGTTCTCTACACAAAGAAGTGCTGCCTTTTCCATCAGCGCTATCATTGAAGGAGTTGCAAACACATCCAAAAGTCCACTTTGAAAATGAGAAGCAAGCATACTATCGTTCACTACTTCATCGATCTCAAATTTAAGTCCAACTTGAAGTTCTGGCTTTTTCAATTAAATGCGCCTCCCTTTGAATGAACCTTCTGGGCTTCTACGGACACCATCCAAAACATCCTGTTGTAGTGCACAATTTTGTTCACAATATATGCTTTAATAAATATATTACTTCTATTTTGTGGAATTGTCAATTATAATATGAAAAAGTTTGACTTGAAAATGCTGATAAGATAAATTATAATTGATTTTGCAAAATGAAAAAGGCGGAGAGATGGCCGAGTGGTCGAAGGCACACGACTCGAAATCGTGCGCACCCTCAAAAGGGTGCCGTGGGTTCGAATCCCACTCTCTCCGCCATTTTTATTTTAACTTTTCTACACACTAAATTTTCTACTTCTGTAATATCTGCTTTGAAAATAGGCAGACCATTTAAAATTTGTGGTATAATAATATTCAATTCAACATTTTTTATCCAAAACAGTGCACAATCTTTCAAAGGAGATGAATACAATGATTGCAGAAGTATTTGGTGTGTCAATTATTGCAGGATTTGTAGGTTCTCTTCTGGGAATTGGAGGGGGACTCATTGTCATCCCTTTTTTGTCAATTGTATTCAAGTTCAATATGCACCAAGCTGCAGCAGCCGGGCTTGTATCAGTTATTGCAACATCGTCTGGTGCTGCATCTGCCTATGTCAAAGATAGGCTTACTCATCTTAGAATAGGAATGTTCTTGCAGCTTGCAACAGTCATCGGGGGTGTACTTGGAGCAATCTTGAGTGGCATTTTGTCTGCAAAAGTTTTGTCACTCATATTTGGAATTCTGCTTTTATACAATTCGTTTTTGATGATAAAAAATAGAAAGTCGGATGAAAAACCAAAATCTTCAAGTCTTCAAATATCAAAATGGGCAAAAAAGCTTAAACTTTACGGAAACTACTTCGACAAAATCCAAAACAGAAAAATAGAATACAGTGCACAAAATATTGCTGGTGGTTTTTTGATGATGACATTTGCGGGAATACTTTCTGGTCTTTTGGGTATCGGAAGCGGAATTTTCAAGGTTTTAGCACTTGATACTATAATGAAACTACCTTTTAAAGTCTCAACTGCAACAAGCAATTTCATGATGGGTGTGACTGCCTTGGCCAGTATTAGCATATATCTTGCAAGAGGTGATATTGTGTACGATGCATGTGGGGCTGTTGCAGTTGGTGTACTTGTTGGTTCTGCAATAGGTGCGCGACTCATGCCTTACATAAAATCAAAGTACCTTCGCGTAGCATTTGCCCTGATTTTAATTTATACCTCAATTGAAATGATTAGAAAGGGGCTGTTTTAGATGGAAAATAGAAAAACAGCAACAATGGAAGATATAATAAGTATTGTTTTGAGAGCTGGAGTGCTACTTAGTATAATTATTATCTGTGCAGGACTTTTTTTGCACATTGTGCTAGAAATTTCTGTAGGAAGCTTGATTATAAAAACAGGGCTTTATATTCTTTTCCTGACTCCTTTTGCAAGGCTTGTTGTCTCCCTTTTTATGTTCCTTATAGAAAAAGATTTGATATACTTTGCTATAACGTTGGCTATAATTGTGATTATAGTGGTAAGCAATCTGCTTGTATCAGCTAAAATTTAAATTCTTATAAAATATGAACAAAAAAGCCACAGGATTTGCATTTTCGAGCTTCCCGTGGCTTGATTGTTTTATTCATAGATTTGTAATACTGTTTTTATCTTGTCAAAAGCTTCTTGTTAAACACGTTTTTTAGTGTCATCAAGATATTATATATCCAAACAATCAACAAAATCCAAACAATAGCCTTTGAAAACCAATTTATTGTTGAAAAATTGAAACTTAAGTTTACCTTAAAACTTGCAAGCGCAAATATGCCAACTGGGAATATATATGCCCAGTATGCAAGGCTAAAGGGAATTTCTGTTTTAAGACTTCTTATCCACAGTACAATCAGTGCTATAAAGATCCAAAGTCCAAATCCCCAAAGCATTGTTGCTCCTATGTTAAACAGGATGGGCAAAAATGTATCATTTACAAGTCCTGCTACCTTGAAGCTCTGGGCAAAACCTTTTATAGCAACAATTGATGCACCAACAGGTGCAAGTAGAATAAACATTGTTGGAAAATGCCCTTTTTCAATGGGTTCCTGCAAAATAAATCTTCCTTTGATTATAGGCAAATAGGTCAAAAATAGTATAAATCCTATTCCAAACATAGCTAAATTTATAAAAGTTATTATACTTTTTTCATTGCCATCAAGTACATTTCTGTTGATAATTTCATTTCCAAGTATAGGTGCTATTATATTTCCAACAGGTGGCATAAAATATGCAAAGTTCAAAATTGAACTTGGTATCTCCTTGTGAGAAAGATGAACTACGAATGTGATTATTGAAAATACTACCATAAGAAAACTTCCCGTATAGAATGAAAACTTTGCAAAAGCAACTGAAAAGTCACTACCAAAGTATAATTTATTGACTAAAATGTTCAATCCTATAATCATAAGAGAAATTGGCATTGTGGCAAAGTAGTTTGATAAAAGTGGATTTTCAAGGTCTTTCTTTACATTTTCAAATCCCACAAACCATCTCAAAAACCAAATTAAAAAGATTATCGCAAAAAATATAATGTTAATCAAGGTGAATGTATAAGATAAGAAATCCTGACCAATAGCCTTAAAAAGATTTGCTATAATACCTGTACCCATGCAAACAACAAACCATGAGGGATAAAAGTTTTTGATAATATTTTTCATCATTTTTTTACCACCTTTCATAATTGTATAAGAATATAATTATATTATAATGCGCAAGAGGTTTAATTTCAATCAAAACTTGCAAACATGGAAAATAGTATTATAATTCTTTTATAAGCAATACATAAAATAAGCCTACCAAAATCTTCTTAAGAAGGGATGATAAATGTGATACCACTTTGGGAAAATCAAAATGATATTCCTCTTTTTGACTCTGCAAACCCTTTTATACCCCATCTTGTGCCATTCATAATTGAAAGTAGCAATCAGCTACCTTGCATAATTGTATTTCCTGGCGGCGGGTACACACACAGAGCACAACATGAATCAGAACCCGTTTGCCTGTGGTTAAACTCTATTGGAATTTCAGCATTTGTACTAAACTACAGAGTACAGCCTTACAAACACCCTGCTCCTCTTTTGGATGCCAAAAGATCAATTAGACTTGTAAGATACTTTTCAAAAAAATGGAACATTGACCCAAACAGAATTGGTGTTTTGGGCTTTTCTGCAGGTGGGCACTTGGCGTCTTTGGCTGGTACACATTTTGACAGCGGTGACAAGAAAAATAATGACCCTGTGGAAAGAATTTCAAGCAGACCCGACTGTATGGTTCTGTGCTATCCTGTTATAAGCCTTGCCGAGTATGCACATGAAGGCAGCAAAAAGGCCTTGCTTGGCGAAAACCCAGACCCAGTTTTAGTTTGGACTCTTTCATCCCACAACATGGTTTCAAGCAACACACCACCAACATTCTTGTGGCATACAAGCGATGATAGTAGCGTTTCTGTCGAAAACTCTCTCTTGTTTGCAATGGCTCTAAAAAAATATAAAATACCGTTTGAACTTCACATCTTCCCTCATGGAAGACACGGACTTGGTCTTGCCGATGACATTCTACATGTCAAAGAGTGGACAAAGCTCTGCGAAAAATGGTTTGAAAGCATAGGATTTATAAGATATAATGTTTGATAGCAAAGTATTTTCAATTTTAAAAGAAAGGGATTGTAAATGTTTCTTAGAAAAGAAGGGAAAAGAACTCAAAAAAAATTAATTAAGGAAAATAAGCTTTTGGAGGCTGCATACAATCTTTTTATTGAAAAAGGAATCACAGCTACTGCAATAGATGAAATAGTAAAGAAAGCTGGCGTTGCAAAGGGAACTTTTTATCTTTATTTCAAGGATAAAGAGGATATTCTTGAAAAACTAATTCTCAAGAAAAGTAGTGAGATTGTTAAAAAAGCATTGCAAGAGGTATCTACAAAAGATTTTACATCACCTGTTGACAAATTTCTTTATTTTCTTGAGTATATTATAGACTATTTGAGTAAAAACAGAGTTCTTTTTAAATTTTTAAAAAAGGACTTTTCTTGGGTATTTTATAAAAAAATTACAGATAATGAACAGTTCACAGAATTAAAAAGAGCAAAAGAGATGTTCTTAAAAAATTTTAATACAAACTATACCCAAGAAGAACTTGAGATAGTTGTTTTTATGATACTTGAGCTTGTAAGTTCGCTCACTTACTCGAGCATTGTAAATAATGAACCTGATTCTATCGAAAAGGTAAAACCTCTTCTTTTGTCCACAATTCGAAAAATTCTTGAAAATTAAATTTCACAATTTTTTAATTTCCTTTTACAATCTTTTCACAATTTGTTCACATATCCTCTCTTTTTTTGCCTTATAATAGATATTACAAAAAAAATTGTACAGAAGGAGCTTAAAAAAAAACTACGATGGACACAGCTTTAATTTTAAATAAAACAAAAATTATAAAATCAATATTTGCATTTGGCACGGATATTAATTTTATCTTTTATCAACCAAACTTTGTAAGTGTATTTGACAGGGCTCACAGAATCATCTTAGATATGGAAAATAAGTTATCGGTTTTTAAGCCCAAAAGTTTGGTATCAAAATTGAATAGATACGGAAATTACATCCCAATAAAAGTTTGCCCGGAGGTTTATGATCTTATAAAAAAATCTGTTGAGTACAGCCTATTTTCAGAAGGCTATTTTGATATAACTGTAAAAAGACTTATGGATGTTTGGAAAGAAGCAAAACAAAAAAATCAGATGCCAGCAAAAGATGAAATAGAACTTGCTCTTGCTTTTTCAGGATCAGTCAATGTGCAGCTTTTACCAAACTACAAAGTAAAGCTTAAAAACAAAGTCAACCTTGACTTTGGAGCCATTGCTAAAGGTTTTGTAGCAGACAAGATACGTGAGATTTTTGAACAGGAGGGTATAAACTCAGCAATCGTCGACCTTGGCGGGCATATATTGACTGTTGGGAAAAAAAATAATGAAAACTTTTGGAAGGTGGGAATTCGGCATCCTTTTAAAACAAGAGAAGATGTGCTGGGTTTTTTAGAGCTTGGTAGTACTTCAGTTGTAACATCCGCAAGTTATGAAAGGTATTTTACAATTGACGGCAAAAAATTTTCCCACATAATCAATCCAAAAACAGGATTGCCTGTAAATGATGACATTGTAAGTATAACCGTTGTAGATACAAATTCAACATTTGCTGATGCGATGTCTACAGCTCTTTTTGCAATGGGATTTAAAAAGGCCATAAACTTCATACAGGACAGCAAAAACATTGAAGCAGTAGTTGCTACTTCTTTTCGAGAAATATATATAACACCAGGGCTTGCACAAAGGTTTACCCTGTGCGATAGCTCATTTAGAGTTATCAAGACAAATGAGGTGATTGTTCTGTGACAAAAAGAGTAATGCCAACACAAATTTTAAGATTTTTTATCCAGCTTATTTCATTTATCTTCTTTCCTTTTTCTTTTGCAATGCTTTTATCTCAAATAAAAAGTCTGTATTTAGCATTTTTGGGCAAGGAAAATTTTTTATTTAATCAAAACTTTATAATGCTTATTATAACCTTAATTATCACAATCTTTCTGGGAAGATTTTTTTGCGGCTGGGTATGTGCGTTCGGAAGCATTTTAGAATGGGTACATTTTTTAGGCAAGAAACTCTTTAAAAAGACATTTGATATGCCTAAAAAATTAGATAATTTTCTTAAAATGTTAAAATATCTGGTGCTTACTTATCTTATTGTGATTGTGTGGACATTTGGTAAAACTTCTTATGCTGACCCCTGGAATGCCTTTGACAACCTGCTTTCTTTGAATTTTGATATAAAGACATACTTGCCAAGCTTTATATTTTTTGCATTTGTATTAATCTTGAGCCTTTTTGTAAACAGAGCCCATTGCAGATACTTCTGTCCACTTGGTGCAATCTTTAATATAATCTCCAGAGCAAAACTTTTATTTGTCAAAAAGGCAGACAAAAACTGTGGAAAGTGCAGAATATGTAGTATCGCGTGCCCAATGGGAATAGATATGAGCAACGTCGAAAATTACAAAGGCGAGTGCATAGCGTGTGTAAAATGTATTGAAAGCTGTCCAAGGTTAAATATTGAGCTGAACATCACAAAGACCAAAATAGACCCACGGTATACTTCTGCCGCAGCCATTGCAGGCGTGTTTTCAGTTGCAAGTTTTTTTGCTACTTCTTCTGTTGAGCCATTGAACAAAAAATTTGTATCTGCAAAACCTTCAACAACTTTTTCACAAAGCATTCGAACTGAAAATAATAAAGACTCAAGAGAAAACCAAACAGAATCAAAAAACACAAGCTTTGGCAGCAAAAATTCCCAGGCTACTACACAAAAATCTACTCCTAAAATTTACAAAGATGGAATATACACAGGTGAGGGTTTTGGATACAGACCAGGGCTTGTCGTTCAGGTTATAATTAAAAATGATAAAATTACAGATATTAAGATAATCTCTCATCAGGAGACACCAAATTTTGCCCAGCTACCATTTGAGATTATTCCAAAAGAGATAATAGAGTCTCAATCAACAAATGTTGATATTATCTCTGGTGCGACAAGAACGTCTTATGGTATTATCATGGCAGTTGAAGATGCACTCAGTAAGGCAAAAATTGAAAATGATGAGTCGGCACAAAATTAAAAAGTACACGGGCTGCTCAAAACTAAAAGGATTGAGCAGTCCATTTTTTTCGTTTGTTATCTTTTAACATATCCACGGACGATAAAATTCATCCATGCCCAGTAAATACTCTGTAAAATCTCGTTGTTTAAACTCTATATCTTCAATCCGCAAAACAGGGAAAATACCAGCTATGCTGCTTGTAATAAAACACTCATCCATATCTTTGATATCATCTATTTTCAGGCACAACTTTCTTACCATATATCCTAACTTTTCAGATACTCTTATTACATGTTTTCTTACAATGCCAGGAAGCAAGCCGCACGAAATGTGAGGTGTGTAAATCACCTTATCTTTTCTAAAAAAGATGTTGGAAAACGCTGCCTCGCATACAAAGTCATCTTGATTGAGAAAAAGACAGCTGTCAAATCCTTTTTTCTTAGCACTTTTTTCTTCGATTAAATTGACACCTATATTGGTAGTTTTTATATAGTTGAGTATATTAGCGTTATCCTTTCTTGTCCGTGCAATTTTCAGCTCAAATCCTTTTTGGAAAAGATTTTTGCTATACCTTATTTCTTTTTGAGCAAAAATCAAATTGCCATCAACATAAAAAATTCTTACCCCACCATAGTCTTTGCCACAAGAAACTATATACCTTTCTATAGCTTCCTTGAACTTTTCAAACTCTAAATCACACCCAAGTCCAAGTATCCAGAAAGCTCTTTTAAATCTTTTAAAATGCTCAAACAAAAAATGCACACCTTTTTTGTCAAAATAAATTGTCTCAAAAGGAACTAACCCAAAGCTATACGACTGAAAAAACTCCTCCAAAATTTCAGCCTCCTCTTTACACACCCGTAAAATCATTTATTCCCAAAAGTTCTAAAAACGGGCTCCCTTTGTAGATTGTCTCCCACCACTCTTCTTCTTCTTGGGAGTCCCAAACAATTCCGCCTCCAACACTAAAATATGCTGTGTCCTCTTCTATAACAAGCGTTCTTATTGCAATGTTAAAATCCATGTTGAAATTGTTTGAGATATAACCAATAGAGCCACAGTATATCCCTCGCGGACACTTCTCAAGTTCCTCTATAATCTTTATAGCATTTAGCTTTGGTGCACCTGTTATTGATCCGCCTGGGAAGGTTGCTTCAATTATTCTTTTTAAATCCATACCCTTTAGAAGCTTTCCCTTTATGGTTGAGACAAGATGAAAAACTGTTGAATATTCTTCAACATCAAAGAGTTTTACAACTTCAATGGATTCTGGCAAACATATCTTTGCAAAGTCGTTTCTCTCAAGGTCAACAATCATCAAAAGTTCAGACCTGCACTTAATATTGTTATATAGTCGATCTCTCAAAGCTCTATCTTCTTCTGGAGTCTTTCCACGCTTAGATGTACCTTTTATCGGTTTGGTTATGATGGTATCTCCTCTTTTCCTCAAAAAAAGTTCGGGCGATGTTGATATGATAGATGCTTTTGGAAACTTTATATACGCATGGTAACAGCCATAGTTTCTTTTTCTGAGGTCAAAATACAAAAAGTCAGGATCAAATACTCCTTTTACAAAAAAGCGCTGTGAAAGATTTACTTGGTAAACATCACCTTCAAAAATATAATCCTTTATTCTTTTCACTGCCTGCATGTATTCTGACTTTTCAAAGTTGCACCAAGCTCTTTCAACCTCAGACTTTTTAAAGCTTGGCAGGGCAAGGTTTTCATTTTTTAGTATCTCTTCAAATTCCATTGCTAAGGCTTTTGATGTGAAAGAAGCATATGTCTTTTTTTCAAAGTGGTCAATAATCAAAAAATCCTCAAAATATCCAAAATATGCTTTTGGAACAAGAGAAGTATCTTTCTTCCTTTTAATTTTAAAAAGGTCAACACCAAAGTTGTAAGAAAAGTATCCTGCAAAACCTCCATTGAAGACAAAGTCGGAATAGTTATATTTGTCTGTCACTTTGTTTGAAAGCTGAGTTAAATACTCAAAAACATCATCCTCTTCATTTAAAATAAAAACTTCTTTAGGCTTTAAAAACAAAAAGGAATATCTTCCATACTTTTTACTTAGCATATTACTTTCAAGCAAAACTGAAAAATCAGTTTTCAAATAATAAAAAATCATAAATGGGTCAGTTACTGTGTTGTAAACTAAAATCTTCACTTTTATTTTTCACCCTTTTAAAAAATTTTTAAGCATCAAAAGTCCATGCTGAGTTGCAATTGACTCAGGATGAAACTGCACACCTTCTATTTTAAACCTTTTGTGTCTTATACCCATAACCTCTCCCTCTTTTGATACTGCTGTGATGGTAAGTTGTGTGCTGTCAACATCATCTATCACAAGAGAGTGGTATCGCACAACACGAAGAGGGTTTTTGAGTTTTTCAAATACTCCTTTTTTATCGTGAAATATTGTATCAATAATACCGTGCATAGGCCTTTTTGCCTTCTTTAACTTTGCCCCAAAGAACATGCCAATTGCTTGATGTCCAAGGCATACACCAAGAATATTTTTTGATTCTTTAAATTTATCTATGATTTCAAACAAAATATTATCGTCAGTAGGTCTTCCTGGTCCAGGAGAAAGAACAATGTGAGTCGGGTTTAGCTTGTAAATATCTTCTATAACAAGCTTGTCACGGTTTATCACAATGGTAGACACTTTGAGTCTTAAAAAATAGTTGTAGAGATTATACGTAAACGAATCAAAATTGTCAACAATCAACACCTTCATTATAAACACACCCTCTTTTTCTTGCGCAAGAACATTTTATAAGGTATCATTTCTGATACCTTATATCAAAAAAGTGCATTCTTGTATTCCTCTACTTTTCACTATTATACTATAACTTGCAAAGGCACACATCAACATTTTGCAACCATCAGCTAAATTATAGCTATTCACAAATTTCAAAAAAGGATTATAATTTTACTTACCCGAAAATTTTGAAAGGAGTTGAAAAGGGAAAATGGCAAAATCAAAGGTATATTTTACAGACTTTAAAACAAAACCAGGGTATAATATGCTTGATAAGCTTGAGAACCTTGTGAAAAAGGCAGGGATTGAAACAATCGATTTTAAAAACAAGTTTGTCGCTATCAAGGTCCACTTTGGAGAACCAGGAAACCTTGCGTATATAAGACCTAACTATGTCGCAAGGATTGTAAAACTCATCAAAAGTCTTGGTGGAAAACCGTTCGTGACAGATGCGAACACACTTTACACGGGAAGAAGAAGCAATGCTCTGGACCACTTAGAAGCTGCGTATGAAAATGGGTTTAACCCGCTTGTACTTGGTTGTCATGTAATCATCGCAGATGGTCTGAAAGGAACAGAGTACAGAGAGATTGAGGTGAACCTTAAACATACTCAAAAAGCAAAGATTGGCTCTGCCATTGCAGATGCTGATATTATAATCTCAATGAACCACTTTAAAGGTCATGAGATGACAGGGTTTGGTGGTGCTATCAAAAACATTGGAATGGGTTCGGGCTCGCGCGGCGGAAAGCTTTTTATGCACTCATCCTCAAAGCCGGTTATAAAGACATCAAAATGTGTTGGCTGCGGAATGTGTGTCAAAAGCTGCGCACAGCTTGCTATAACTTTGAATGAGAAGAAAAAAGCGGTAATTAGCTATGAAAAGTGTGTTGGATGCGGCCAGTGCGTTGCTGTGTGCCAGTTTGAAGCGGCAACTGTAAGATGGGATGAGGCAGCGTCAATCGCAAGCGAAAAGATTGCTGAGTATACCTATGCAGTTTTAAAAGACAAACCCAATTTTCACATAAACTTTGTCATGAACATTTCGCCTGACTGTGACTGCTGGTCACACAATGATATTCCTGTTGCACCTGATATTGGTATTGCAGCGTCATTTGACCCTGTTGCGCTTGACAAGGCATGTGTTGACCTTGTAAATAACTCTACGTTCATACCGGCTGGCTCTGCACTTGAAAAGGCAAAACACATAGAGGTTGATGGAAAAATTGACAGGTTCAAGAGCATTCATCCTGACACAGACTGGAGAGTAGCACTAAAACATGCTCAAGAGATTGGGCTTGGAAGTTTGGAGTATGAGCTTGTGAAGGTATAGACATTCTTTCTTGCCAAACTACTGTTTTTCTGGTATGATAAAAATCATAATAAAAAATAAAATCAAAAAAAGCTGAATTCTTGTGTAAAAAGCACAGGATAGGGGGGACCCACTTTTTTGGGGTGAATCAAGGCATCTTGCCTTGTAGGGCAAAAATTCCCTTTCTGCCCGAACCCGTCAGCTAACCCCCGAAGCTTTGAAAGGGAGGTTGTGTTTTTGAATGTAAAATTTAATCAAAAGACTCATATTCTTGAGATTGAATATCAGTTTAGGGATGTTGAAGAGCCAAATCTTTTCAGAAACATCTATCCTTACAATGAAGTGCCAAGGCTTGTATTCAATCACAGGATTGTGCCCATGAACGTGCCAGAACGACTTTATATAACTGACACTACTTTCAGAGACGGTCAGCAATCACGCTCACCTTACACTGTTGAACAAATCTGTAGAATTTATGACTACTTGCATGATCTTGACAATGGAAGTGGGATAATTCTTCACACAGAGTTTTTTGTCTATTCAAAGCAGGACAAGGAAGCAGTTTTAAAATGTTTGGAAAAAGGTTATGATTTCCCAAAGGTGACTGCTTGGATTCGCGCAAAAAAAGAGGATTTTGAGATTGTAAAGAGCCTTGGTATCAAGGAAACAGGAATTTTGGTTTCATGCTCGGACTATCACATTTTTAAGAAGCTCAAGATGACACGAAGCCAGGCAATGAAGCAATATTTAGAAATTGTGTCAGCAGCTTTAGAGGCAGGAATTATTCCAAGGTGCCATTTTGAAGACATAACACGTGCAGACTTTTATGGGTTTGTCTTGCCATTTATTAATGAACTTATGAAACTTTCAAAAGAGGCAAACATGCCTGTGAAAATTAGAGCATGTGATACGCTGGGGCTTGGATCACCAATACCAGGTGTGGCTCTGCCAAGAAGCGTTCCTCAAATAATCTATGGTATTGTCAACTATGGTGAAGTGCCATCTGAGTGGCTTGAATGGCATGGGCACAATGATTTTTACAAGGCTGTGATAAACTCTACAATGGCATGGCTTTATGGTGCCTCAATGGTAAACACATCACTTTTAGGAATAGGTGAACGAACTGGTAACACCCCATTAGAGGCAATGGTGATGGAATATATTCAGATAAGAGGGTCTGCAGACGGCATGAACGTTGCTGTGATATCTGAGATTGCTGAGTATTTCAAAAAAGAAATAGGGTATGAGATTCCTCCAATGACGCCTTTTGTCGGTGAAAACTTTAACGCAACACGGGCAGGAATCCATGCAGATGGACTTATGAAAGATGAAGAGATTTACAATATATTTGATACAGGAAAGATTCTGGGGAAGCCTCCTAAGGTTATTATAGATGCATACTCAGGCATTGCAGGAATTGTAATCTGGATAAACAGGTATTTTAAAGACAGCGGTATTGACATTCAGGTTGACAAAAAGGACCCAAGGGTTCAGAAGGTCAAAGAATGGGTAGATGGTCAATATGAAAACGGAAGAAATACATCAATAAGTGATGAAGAGTTAAAAGAGGTTGTAAACAGAATATTTGGACTGTAAAAAAACAAGCAAGGCTGCCACTTGAAAACGGCAGCCTTATGTTGTATTAACAACCCTTTCTTGTGCTGGGGGAAAAGTAATTTTTTATTTTTGTCCATATTTTGCCACGTATCTCTCATGAGCTCTTTTTACCTCATCAGGTGGAATCTCGATAGGCTCGCCCATCATCTTTGCAATAAATACTGTTTTTGCAACATCTTCTACCATAACAGCCGCTTTTACTGCCTCATCAACAGTCCTTCCTATTGTAAATACTCCATGGTTTTGAAGAAGAATTGCCGGACTTTCTCCTATATACTCAACTATCACCTTGCCTATATCTTCACCACCAATCTGAGCATATGGTCCGCATGGAATCTCACAGCCAAACTCATCGGCAATTGCTGTCAAATACACTTTTATTGGCTGGCCCAGTGCTGCAAATGCCGTTGCATAGTTAGAATGTGTATGGACAACAGCATTTATGTGTGGCATGTGCTTGTATACATAAAGATGTGTGAGTGTGTCTGTTGAAGGTTTTAAATTCCCTTCAATAACGTTTCCGTCCATGTCAACAACAACCATTTTGTCAGGTGTCAAATCATCATACATAACACCAGACGGTTTTATAACAACAAGGTTTGTTTCAGGGTCGCGTGCTGAGACATTACCAGAGGTCCATGTGACAAGACCAAATTTCGGAAGATAAAGATTGTATTTGCAAACAAGTTCTTTTAAACTTTCAAGCATTCCTGTAATCCTCCTTTTGTTGAATTTCTGTATATAATGTCACATTCTATTTCTTCTTTAATAATCTTTCGTGTTTTTTTGATCATTGAAACTGCTGCTTTTGCCGCCATCTCACCAAGTTTTTCTTTTGGGTGCTCCACAGTTGTCAGTTTAATGTCTGTCAGGGTTGCTAAAAGGGAATTGTCATATCCTGTGACCGAAATGTCTTGAGGAATCTTAAACCCCATCTCCTTTAACTTTACACAAAGAGGAAGAGCAATCTTGTCATTGTAACAGACAGCTGCATCAAATCTCTCTCTTGATATGACTTCAGCAGCTCTGTTATGAACAAAATTATACTCCTCACTTGTGAAAAAGATTGCATCAAACTCTGCCTGTGCCTCCCTGCACGCTTTTTCAAAACCACTGTATCTTTTTATCCCCTGCAAATCGTCGCCTTTGAAAATGCCAAGAAGCTTTTTGCAACCGCTTTTTATGAGGCTGCATGTAAGCCTGTAAACAGCTGACTGGTCTTTGGTTATTATGTAGTTTTGAGCAATTTCTTCTAAAATAGTATTGATGAAAATCACAGGGATGTCTTTTTGTATGAGTTTTCTATAAAGCTCTTGATTTTTGGAAGGCAAGGCACTTTTTGTTGGTTCTATTATGACAGCGTCTATGTTGGGGTTGTTTATTATGCTCTCCAAGTGGTATCTTTCAAATTCATAACTGTTGTCAGTCGAAAACAGCAAAAGACCGTACCCTTCATGTGCTATCACCTTTTCAATTCCTCTTATAATCAGGGGAAAGATGTAGTCAGATATAAATGTCGTTAAAACTGCAATGCATTTAGAGCTGTCTGCAGTTTTCTTTGCAACAAACGTGCCTCTTCCTTTCTGCGACACCAAAAGTCCCTCAAATTCGAGCTCCATTATAGCTCTTCTTACAGTGTGCCGCGAAACTTTGAACTTTCGTGACAGCATATTCTCTGAATAAATCTTCTCGCCCTCTTTAAACTTACCAGAGTTGATTCCTTCAATAATGAAATCTTTTATAATCTCATATTTGGTTTTGCTCATCTTATCATCATCTTGTCCATACAAGTTTATTTTTATCATACCACTTTAAAATTTTTAAATCAATACCATTATTTAACTTGCAGGCCGCCCCTAAAAAGCAAAGGTAGTTTTCAAAGAGCAGCCTGCTTTTGAATGGTTAAAAGACTTAAAGATCTATATCTTTGAAACTTCTTCCTTTATCTCTTTTAGTCTCTTCATCACATCATTTGTTCCCCTTCCAAAATAGTCATGAAGAATCCTGTATTCTTTGTAAAGCTTCTTGTAAATCTCGTGGTTTTGTGGATTTGGTTTGTAAGAATAGTCTTTTAGTTTTGCCATCTTCTTTGCAGCCTCAAATATGCTGTCATAACCACCTTTTTCTTTTCCTGCAGCAACTGCACCAAACATAGCAGAACCAAGTGCCGGTGTCTGAGGTGAGGCTGATACCTTTATCTCAAGCCCTGTCACATCAGCATAAATCTGCATCAAAAGCTCGTCTTTTTCAGCAATTCCGCCGCACGCATAAAGCTCTCTTACCTCAATGCCATGTTCATTGAAGTTGTCAATTATTATCTTTGTCCCATATGCCGTTGCCTCAATCAAGGCTCTATACATCTCCTCAGGCTTTGTAGTTAAGGTCATGCCAAGCATCATACCAGTGAGGTCTGCATCAACCAGAATTGACCTGTTACCATTCCACCAGTCAAGCGCTAAAAGCCCACTTTGGCCAGGCTTTAAAGCTTTTGCCTTTTCTTTGAGAAGCTGGTAGATATTTAATCCTTTTCGCTTTGCTTCATCATAGTATGTTGGTGGCACACAGTTTTCTACAAACCACTCAAAATGGTCTCCAACACAGCTCTGACCTGCCTCATACCCATAAAATCCTGGTAAAATTCCATCCTCAACATATCCGCAAATACCAGGTACCATTTTCTCTTCGTTCCACAAAAGCATGTGGCATGTAGATGTTCCAATTATCATTAGCATCTTGCCAATATCAGTAATTCCAACAGCAGGAACAGACACATGAGCATCCACATTGGCAATTGCAACAGCAGTACCGGGATTTAAGCCCATCAGTTTTGCCATCTCTTCTGTGAGCTCTCCAGCTTTCTGACCAATAGGATATATGTCGCGTGATAGCTTTTCATCAACAACATTTTCAAGCCTTGGATGAAGTGCTTTGAAAAACTCTTTTGAAGGATATCCTTCCCTCTTGCTCCAGATAGCTTTATACCCTGCTGTGCAAGAGTTTCTCTTCTCAACCCCTGTCATCTTCATTACAACCCAGTCAGCAGCCTCTATAAACCTGTCTGCTTCTTCATATACCTCTGGTGCTTCCTCTAAAATCTGCATGATTTTAGGGAATAGCCACTCGGATGAAATCTTTCCGCCATATCTTTGTAAAAACTTCTCGCCTCTTTCTTGGGCTATTTGGTTTAGCCTATTTGCATATTTTTGAGCAGCATGGTGTTTCCAAAGCTTAACATAGGCATGAGGATTAGACTTGAATTTATCTATCATGCAAAGCGGTGTTCCATCTTTTTTGATTGGAAGCATTGTACAGGCTGTAAAGTCAATGCCTATTCCAATTACATCATCTTTTGAAACTCCTGCTTTTTTCAAGACATCTGGAACGGTTGTTGCCAAGACCTCTATATAATCCTGTGGATGTTGAAGTGCCCAGTCATGAGGAAGTTTTGTACCATCTGGCAAGCTCTCGTCCATAACACCATGAGTATACTCTTTCACACTTGTTGCAACCTCTTCACCTGTCTCAACATTAACAAGCACTGCTCTTCCTGACTGTGTTCCAAAATCAATTCCTATACTGAACTTTGCCATAAAAATCCCCCTTTTCCCCTTTTGCTTGTGCATACATGTTTCTTTAAAAATATAGTAGCATATATGCAAAAAGAACAAAAGAGAAGGAATAAAAAAAGTTGTACGTGGACAATTCAACTTTAAAAATTTTTCAGTGTTTTTAACAAAACAAAACTAATAGTCATTTTTCAGCAAAAGTGATATAATAAATAAGTGGAATAGATAAGTAAGATAGAACTGAGTCAATTATCTTAGGAGGTGAAAAAATGAAGAGATTTTCAAGACTTCTAGTAAGCTTATTAGTTGTTTTACTTTTACTTTCTATATCTGTATCTTACATTTTAGGTGTGCCAAATCAGCAATCTCAGACATCTTTACTTGAAAAAAGTTTCAAAACAGAGCTTGTAAAAATCTTAAATCCTGACTCTCCTCTTTCTTGTGACATAATTTCTTCATCATCCGGGCAAAAGTCACTTGGTTATGGCCTGAATCTTACTATTAATGACGCAAAATCATACAAAGTAATTTTTGACAGAAAAAATAAAAAACTTTATATGCAGACCAAAAAAGACAATATAAATCAAACAGTTTTTTTAAACGGGCAAAATGTTTATATTCTTGACCCAAAAGATAATAAATATACTCTTTTAAACATACCAACAAATATATGGATGAGCATAAATATGATTGATAGTTCTCTTACTCAACCTATAAACAAACTATCTCAAAGCATTTTAAATTATCTTAGTTCTCAGTCATCTACAATTGCAAAAAGCGCAGTAAAGACAACAACATCTGTAGGTTTAAAAAAGATAAGTTGCTGGCAGCTTAGTGCAACCCTGCCCAGCAAGGTAATAGACCCTGCGGTTAAAGAATTTTTATCTAACTCTTCAAAATCTGTTTTGCCTCAACTTGAAATTATGCTAAATGTCTACCTAAAATCATTAACTGACGATGAGAAAAAGGCTTTAAGTTCCTTAAACATAGATGTAAATAAACTATCATCAGCTGATATCTCTAAACAAATAGAAACTAATCTTTCCAAAAAGCTAAGTTCATTAAAATTAGACGACTATAAGATTATTTTCTATATTGATGAAAAGACAGGCAAAATTGTTAAGATAATTATAAAAAATCTGCCTTCAAACGGTAGCGGTATTCAGTCAAGAGTGGAGATTTCAAATATTCAAACAGGAAACGCTGTGAAGTTCCCTCAAATTCCTCAGAATATGTTAAAAACTCAGTCAAACCAAGTAGATATTGTTGGTATTTTAAAACTGATTGAAAATTTTGTTTCAAAAATGCAGCAAATTAAATAAAATTATGTAAAATTAAGAAACTATAAAGACTGCCACATAAAGTTACCAAACCAATAAGGTGGCAGTCTTTTTATTTTTTTGATAAGACAACTGTTGCAGTAGATTACCTAATCTTTGTAACATTCTTTTAAAAATAATCACACAAAATATATCTATAATCTTGTAATTGTGAGGCATTATAAGCTCATCCAAAAAAGAAGGTGAAATCGCAAATGAAAATTAGATTTGTCTTAGCACTTTTTGTATTTATATTAATTTATACACTTATTTTTTCTAACTCAGTTTTTGCACAACCTCAGCAAACAAAGATACCAGTACTTGTATCACTATTTTGCAAAGGACCAAAAAGAAGCTCAAGAATGTAATTCTTCAACAGTTGTAGATATTAAAGAGTTTGAAAGACAAATGGAATATTTATATAAGAATAATTTTAAAACACTGACAATGGAAGAATTATATGAATTTCTGAAAGGCGAATATAATCCGCCTAAAAAATCAGTTGTGATAACAATGGACGACGGGTACAAAAACAATATTACTTTAGCATATCCTATCTTGAAAAAATATAGGTTTAGATCATGTATATTTGTAATTGGAAAATTTTTAATATCTAAAAATTACTCAAATGAATTTGAGTATCTTTCATTTGAAGACACATTTAAATATAACGACGTATTTGAATTTGGCTCCCACACATATGATATGCACAGGTTACTAAATGGAATACCGTTATTGCCTCAAGCTAACATGCTTGACATCATTTTTGATTTTGTAAACAATCAGAGGCTTATAAATTCTCCTTATTTTGCTTATCCGTTTGGTGCATATGACGAAAGAATAATAGAGGTTTTAAAGTTCTTTAACTACAAATTAGCCTTTACTACTAAAAAAGGATATGTAACATCTTCGACTGACCCATATGAAATACCGCGGTTTACAATCTCACAAAAAACTACTTTTGACCAGTTTATAAAAATTGTAAACGGTGAATATTTTGATATATACGTTCACAAATCCAGCAACAAAATACGCAAATCCTACCAACCTGCCAAATCGTTCGATGAAAAACTACAATACAATTTAGTTCAAAGGAGAGGCTAAAATGCCTCTCCTTCTTTTGTGCTCAAAATACATATAGCAAAAATTGCTATAACTGCACCCATGAACTTATTAAAAAGAAAAGGTAAAACATGAGAATAAGCAAATGTTGCCACAAATGCAAGCTGAGGGCCTAAAGCTGAAGCTGCCGTCATGCACAGGGCAGATGCTAAAATTTTTGACCTTTTGTCCATCTTATCAAAAAGGTAAAGAGTAGGCACACAGTTCACAAGTAGCATCAACATTCCTTCCAGCCCTGCTTGATTTAATGTACAAGAACTTTTAAAAAGCCTGAATCTACTCATTAGAAAATTGTAGACTATTGTAAAAAATACATAGCTGCTACCAATTAAAACTGCCATTTTAAGTGGAAGGGTTATATAGTCTTGCAAAGCTGTTTTTATGGGGACTAATGGTTTGTTTGTTAATATATGATATCCTAACAACGCAAGTCCTACAAGGTTAACAACGTTCATTGTGCTACCCAAAAATTTCATTGCAGTTATCAAAAAACGCCATCCTTTTGAAACCCCAATGGCAAGCACAAAAGTAACAATCACAACAATAGCTACCAGTTTTAATGACCTCAGTACATTATATCCCCAAAGCATGCTTGTGAACACTACTGCAATGGGAATACATCCAATTCCAATAAGACTTCCTTTTATAAAATCCTCTTCTGACTCGCCTTTCAAAATTCCAAATGCAACAGGGTATGTAAAACCAATGGTTGCCCCCAAATTTGAGCTAAGTAGAATACCGCCTATTACCTTAGCAATTTCATCTTTCGATACTTGCTGGGATATATGATACCCACCCATATCTATAGGCAAAAAACAAGAAATTAATATTGCACTGTCGGTATGAAAAAGCTGCGCTAAAAACTTTGAAGGTTTTACCAGCAACATACCCAAAAATGGATATAAATAAAGAATGCCCAGCATTGAAAAAACGGCTTTTGCCATGATGATAAAGCCTTCTTCAATTTTTGACCCAAGTTTGAGCTTGTCACCAAAGATTTTATCAATAACACCTGTTGCAAAGGCTATTGAAAATAACATAAACAAGATCTTGATTAGCTGCATCTTAAAACTCACTTCTCAAATTTCATTTGTTTAGAGTTTATTTTACTACAAATTTGAATCTTTTGCATTTTAGCTGTCTAAAATTTTGCTTAAAAAGACCATTGCCACAGCCACACCTTCATTTCACCAACTCCCCTATTGGCCCAGGCATAATAAGGAATAAACTTTATTTTTACAGGCACAAACTTTGGCCTGTGCCTCTTGTAAAGCTCTTGACCAAAATCATCTTCTGCCATCCTAAAACCATCTACTTCAACTGTGTACAAACCTCCTAAAATATTGCTATTAAATTCTAACTTGCACTTGCTGTTTACATCAACAAAAAGCAGATGCAAATTCTTGCCATTGTCTGCTTCTTCTGCACAAAATACAACAGGGCCTTTCACAACTGCCACTTTACCTACATTGCTCCTCACCTGCGGGTGTGAACTTACCATTTTAACCTCTGTTGGTATCTTTAATATAACTTGATCATTTTCTTTCCACAACCTATCAATGCAAACATAGCTGTTTTCCAGTTTCTGTATCTGTTCTTCTTCCCCATTTATATAAACCTCATAGTTTTCACACCAGCCTGGAACCCTAAGATAAAGCTTAAATCTTGCTTCTTTTGAAGGTTTTAAATCTATCTTGACCATGTCTTCAAAAGGATAACTTGACACTTGCTGGAGCAAAACCTTAGTGCCACATACTTCTACATGACTACTACTGCCGATGAATAAATTCACGTAAATTTCATCATTGGTGTAGCTATAAATATACCTGCCCAAAGACGCTAAAAGCCTTGCAACATTTGGCGGACAGCACGCACACCCAAACCACGGCTGACGCTCAGGTTTCACATGGTGTCTGTCAAACCTCTTTTCCACTTCTTTCGGATATACCTCAAGAGGGTTCACATAAAAATACTTTTTACCATCCTGCGACATAGAACCAATAACGGTGTTATAAAGAGCCCTTTCTACAACATCGTAATACTTAGCATGCGGCTCTATTTTGTTTAAGCGATGTGCAAAAAAGATAAGACCTACAGATGCACAAGTCTCAGCATATGCTGCATCATTTGGCAAATCATACTCAAATGTAAATGCCTCACCATGTGCAGATGAGCCAATTGCACCAGTGATATACATCTTCCTCTTGACTATGTTATCAAAGAGAGTCTTGCACACGTCAAAAAGCTCTTTATCCTGTGTATATGCTGCAACATCTGCCATACCAGAATAAAGATAAACTGCTCTGACAGCATGTCCCACAGCTTCTCTTTGCTCTCGAACAGGCTTATGTGCTTGCAAATACTCTCTCCCAAGTCCTTTAAAACCTTTCCAATGCTCTTTTTTGCCTCTTTTTTCCCACTCTATATCAAAGTAGTATGGTTCTTGTCCTCTTTCATCAATAAAAAACTTTGCAAGTTCAAGGTATTTGCTATTGTTTGTTACCTCATATAGTTTTACAAGAGCAAGCTCTATCTCGGGATGTCCATCGTAGCCTCTGATCTTACCCTCCTCTTTTCCAAACACACTATAGATATGGTCTGCAAGCTTGCAAACAATATCTAAAAGCTTAGTCTTTCCAGTTGCTTTAAAGTGAGCAACACCAGCTTCAATCATATGTCCTGCAGTGTAAAGTTCATGGCACTCTTCTAAATTTGTCCATCTTTTGCCCTTTTCCTTGATGGTAAAATATGTATTGAGGTACCCATCTTCCCACTGAGCCTTGCCAATCAGCTGTATAACCTCATCAACCTTCTTTTCCAAATCAGGGTCTGGATACTTTTCAAGGACGTATGAAGCTGCTTCAAGCCATTTTGCAACATCGCTATCTTGAAAGACAAATCCTTCAAACTCCCCATCTTCAAGACCTGCTGCTATTTTGAAATTCTTTATTGCATGGCTCTTGACAGGAATATCAACAAGGTCATTTAAAATTTCCCACTGATATGGTACAACTACATCACGAACAAGGTCTATATACCTTCCCCAAAATGGGTCTTTGATAATGACATCTTTTATTTCTGGGGATTTCAAAGAATTTGTGAAAGGATTTTTAGTCATATTTTCCCACCACCTAAGTATTTAATTTTATCCTTTGTCTTTATTTTCTGACACTATTCTTACTTTTTCAAGTTGAAAAAACAATAATTTTGGTGGAAAAATTTGATTTAACTTTTTGCCTTGATTTGTTGTCATGACCAGACTTATATCACTTCATTATATATTTTATACAACTTGTTGCTCTCAGTTTTGAGCATATTTAAATTGCCTTTTTTTGGCTTAAATTTTAAAGGTCTCAGAAAAATAAACCACTTGAGCTATTTTTCAGTTAGCTCAATTTTTAGTGCATAATCTCTACAACGTGTATATTTTACTATCTATAAAACATCAAAATAACAATTGAATTAAATCTTTTAGGGGAATATAATTTTGTATGTGAATATAACTTTAAATTAACTACTCAGAGGGGGAGTTTTGGTTTGTTTGAAAAGCTAAAGAG
Organism: Caldicellulosiruptor diazotrophicus; assembly: GCF_017347585.1. NCBI lineage: Bacteria > Bacillati > Bacillota > Caldicellulosiruptorales > Caldicellulosiruptoraceae > Caldicellulosiruptor > Anaerocellum diazotrophicum. The sequence continues at coordinate 421,016 of NZ_AP024480.1, read as the reverse complement.
AATCCTTATAGGAAAACCTTTACCAAATGAAGCAGAGAAGACAGAAAAATATGGTGTTTTATGGGGATTACCGATTTTGTCAAGTGATGCTATATCATCTGTTGCATACGCTGGACAAGAAATTTTGTATGTACTCTTGCCTGCAATAGGATTTCTCGCTTTTAAAGAAATATCTGTTGTAACTGCCGCAATCATAATACTTCTTTTTATTTTAATGCTCTCTTACAGACAAACTATTGAAAACTATCCAAATGGCGGCGGTGCGTTTATTGTTGCAAAAGACAATCTTGGTGTTTTGGCAGGCATTATGGCAGGGGCTGCTTTGTCTGTTGATTACATCTTGACAGTGGCAGTTTCTATTTCTTCAGGTGTTGACCAGATTGTAACCGCACTTGAATTTTTAAAGCCGTATAAGATTGCCCTGTGTTTATTTTTAGTTCTATTTTTGATGATTGGAAATTTACGAGGAATAAGAGAATCATCCAGAATATTTGGTATACCTGCATATGCTTTTATGTTTTCAATTTTGGCTTTAATTATAGGGGGTTATATAAAGCTAAAGCTAGGATATGTTCCACCAGAGCCAAAGATTAATTATTCCACGCATCCTGTTACTCTCGTTTTGCTTTTGAAGGCATTTGCAAGCGGGTGCACAGCACTGACTGGAATTGAGGCTGTATCAAATGCTGTTCCAAACTTTAAGGACCCGGCAACAAAACATGCTAAAACTGTTTTGCTTTTATTATCTTTGATAATCCTTGTGTTATTCGGCGGAACAACACTTTTGGCAACACACTATCATATAGTTCCTACTGAAGGTGCCATGCTTGTTTTGATGGCACAAGAAATTTTTGGTAAAAGCTTTATGTATTACATTGTTGCTGCAACAACCTTTATAATCCTTGTTTTTGCTGCAAACACTGCGTTTTCGGGCTTTCCAATGCTTGTTGCTGTCATGGCAAAAGAAGAATTTGTTCCAAGGCAGCTGAGCCTCAAAGGTGATAAGCTTTCATACTCAAATGGAATTATCATCCTTGCTCTGGTATCCGCACTCTTGATTGTAGCATTTAATGGTAACGTCACAGCACTCATTGGACTTTATGCGGTTGGTGTTTTTATATCATTTACACTATCTCAATCAGGTATGTTTGTAAGATGGCTTAAGAACAAAGGCAGTCATTGGCACATAAAAGCATTTATAAATGGATTTGGTGCACTCACAACATTTGTTGTTGTTATTATAATTGCAATAACTAAATTCAAAGAAGGTGCATGGATTGTAGTTCTTTTAATTCCTCTACTTGTCTTTGCAATGATAAAGGTAAAGCTTCATTATATTGCTGTTGCTGACCAGTTAAGAGTAAAGCCTGAAGATAAAGAACTTTTGGACGTTGAACACAATATATATAGAAACAGGGTTATTGTTCCTATTGAAAGTTTAAACAAGGCAAGCATTCGTGCTTTGAGATTTGCAAAGACAATCTCAGACAATGTAATTGCTTTTAATGTATCAATAAATGAAGAGCAGGCAAAAAAGCTCCAAGAAAGATATAAAATGCTCAACTGCTCCATACCACTTGTAATAAGGTATTCACCTTATAGAAAAATATTAGAACCGCTTTTAGAGTATATAAAGTCAGAAGAATATAACTACCAAAAGGGGGACATGATAACAGTCATCATACCTAAATTCACCGTACAGCGCTGGTGGCAAAAGATTTTGCACAACCATACATGGCTGTTTATAGAAAAAGAGCTTTTAAAACACAAGCACATTGTTGTATCTGTTATGCCACTTAAGCTAAAAGATGATGATGTGATTTTGAAGAAAAAGAACAAACCTTTGTGGAAGGTATTAGAGGAAGATTAGCTTTCTAAAGATTTAATCTCGATTATAACTGATAATAAATAATAAAAAAAGGGAGCTGACCTGTCTTGAGGTTCAGCTCCCTTTTTGTATGTTATTTCTTTAAATTGCTCAGTGCCCTGAAAAGCAATGTCAAAAATTCAGCTCTTGTAATTGTATTTTGTGGTCTGAATGTGCCATCTGGATAACCCTTGACAATTCCAAGTTTGTATGCCTTTGTAAGATATTCAACATCAGTAGATGACTGTTCAAGCAAGTCACTAAATTCAATCTCTGCAGGTTCCACATTAACTCCGACCTTTTCTAATACCTTCATAATTATCGATACAGCTTCAATCCTTGTAAGTGGCCTATTAGCATCGTCAACTTCTGAGATAACTTCATTGTCAAGTAGTGCTTTGATAGCTGATAGTGCCCAGCCAGGAACATTTGCAGGCTTGTTGCTCATATCCTTTGGTTGAACTTCAAACGCTCTCTGAACAATTACAGCTGCTTCAGCAAGTGTTACATTCTTTGAAGGCTTTAATGTCATGTCATTGTAACCCACAACTAACCCAGATGTTACTGCTTGTTTAAATGTGTCATAAGCCCAATAATTTTTTGTAACATCTTTATAAACTTCTTCTAATTTTGCAGCAACTACAACTACTGCCCCTTCTTTTGTTGCATTAACAACAACTTTGTTCACTTCTTTCTTAACAGGAACAAGCACTGCTTTGTTTGTTTCATCTATTACAAACGCAACAGGTATCTTACCTTCCTTGAAAGATACAGGGTCGACCTTTATTTCAATAGGAACAGGTTTCATAAAATCTGCATTTTCAACTGTGAGTTTAATAGCAGGAGTAATATTTATTCCAATATTGATACCGGTATCTAATTTTTCAATTTTTTCTACTTTGATTAATGCATTTCTGCTTGTAACAGCATCAGGTGAAACAACAACCTTTATGTCTTGCCCCAGTCTGATTGTTGCTGGCTTATCAGCTTCAAGTTTAACAGTTGCTATATTCTGTGAAGCTGTAGAAGTTGTTTGTTGTTGCTGGGTTGTAGTTTGCGTTTGCTGCTGAGTCTGCTGCTGTCGCTGGGTTTGTTGCGTCGTGGTTGTCGTTGTACCTGTTGAAGGCGTTGGTATCATCACTGTTGACGGTGATGATACTGTATTTCTTGTAATATTAATTGTGTAAACTTTTGTTGAACCATCATCAGCGACAACTTTGATACGAACTGTATTCGCACCTACATTTAGAGATATTGCCCTTGTATTACTCTGAACATCATTGATGTAAACAATGGATGTTGGAGCCTCAGGTACTGCAGTAACTGTAATTGCAGTTGTTTCATATGGCACTGAAATGTTATATGAAATTACATCTTTATTGAATGAAAGTGTTCCGGCACTTATTACAAGTTGTTTGAGGTTTGGATTCTTGTAAAGTGTTGGTACAACAATAGTATCCCAAGCTGGGTCAATTGTAAATCTACTTGTTGAAAAATCTTTTCCAACTGGTATAATGCCTCTTAATTGCCAATCACAGAAATCAAGTAAATTAGCTATATCTTCTAATGTTATTGCATGACTGCCATCTCTTAATGCAAAACCTATTTTATCTGGTATACCAAGGAATTCATATACTTTTCTTGCACCAATGTAAGATACCCAAGTACCTTCAGGATTTGTACCCCAGTCTGAATACCCTCCTGTGATAATAACAGTTCTTGGTGCACATAGAGCAATCAATTCGTGTTGGTCAAAAGGCAATTGTCTTGGATCTTTGAATTCTAAGAACACTGAATTGAACCAATGTGCCTCTGTATTCCCTTGTAAGTTAGCAAATGATTCTGTATTACCTGCAACACCCCATGGATATTGTTTACCGTCAAATTTAATTCTAAACGAACCTGCTCCGCCTTGACCCGATGCATGAGGATTTACAACTGCAAATCTATCATCAAACGCACCAGCAACAAGAGCAGCTTTACCATATCTTGAGAAGCCTGTAACTATTGCTTTTGTTGGATCTATTTCAGGTATTGCTCCTTTATATAACACATCAAGAATCTTGGAAGCACCCCAAGCCCATGCCATAAGAACACCAGTGTCTTCGTTTACTTTTTTAGAACGCGGGTAGAGTGTATAAAATGCTCCTCTGTAACTCGAATCATCACTTGCTACATCGTTTGGCATAAATGTAACTACAGCATAACCTCTTTTGTTTGCAATCGGTGCATAGTTTATAAACTGCCATGTAGTCCAATCAAATGATGCTAAATAACCAAGAGAAATTATAACTGGATAAGGTGGTTCATACACTGATTGTGATGTTGGTAATGAAACTGTTGCATTGAATGATGCTTGTTTGCCTCCTTTTTTGACTGTTATAGTCAATGTATTTCCATTTAATGTGTATGTTACTTCCTCAACTGTACTATCAGGTTTGTATCCATACATATAGAACTGATATAAATCCTTTAATTCAGCAGCACGTTTAGACCAATCACTACGTCTTTGAACTTTTGAACCATCACTGAACGTGAATGGATCAGGTAACTGTTCAATAATTGGCATCGTTTCTGGCTCTGGATATTTGTCACTTCTTCTTAAATTATTGAGTGCATTCTTTAATTGTTCAAGTGCTGAATCTAACTGCTGCTGTGTGTATTGTCCGCTTTGTAAAAGTATTTCTGCTTCAGCTATTGGATCATTTAATATGTTCCCATTTATAAATACATGTTTGTCAATACTTTTTGCATATTCGAGATAGCACATCAAATCATATGGATTGAGTTTAGGCGTAACTTGTAAAGGCCTCCCTATCAGTTTAACTTCGCCGAACAACGATGGATTTTGCCATGCGTTTCCTGTTCTATCAAACATGTTTATTGTTGCTACTCTTCTTCCACTTGAATCTGCTTCATTAATCTGGAACTCAAATCCCATAATAGTACCATTTGTAGGCTTTATATTCAAAGCTATTCTTGCTTCTACTCTATAGCCGTTTGGCAGAAGTTTAGTTTTTGTATAAAATCTTAGGATGTCACCCGCATCTGTTGTCTTAAGGTTGTCATAATTTACTCTATAGTGTAGGTCGTCAGGTTGATAAGAAATTGCCCTATCAAAGTTTTCATCTATAAACACTTCAACAGAATCTTGTTGATATGGTGTCGAGTTAGCAGAATTCAAAACTTGATCATAAACTTCTGCTAAGACATATAATGCTTTGTCATCCCATAATAATTTGAACTTACCTGATGTTTGAGTACTTGTTGAATAAATTGCTGGAACATTCCAATCTACAGTATCCCAGATTTCATCTACTTCACCATCAATATCTGGTGAACCATAATTTGCATATATCCTCTTTGCTTGTTGTGGATTTATACCAGCCAATTCAATGCACCCAAACCCAGTAGTATCTCTCCAGTCATTTCCACTCTTGTCGTTCCATGTAATGATATTTACTCTCTTACCTGTATGGTCGGCGTCGTTTACTTGAACATCAAAACCTATTATCATGCCTTCAGAAAGATTTGTTGTTCTCATATAAACCTTTGCCTCAACTGTGTATCCAAATGGAGTTATCTTTGTGTTTGTGATAAAGTTCTGTGCTGAACCGTTTGTACCAAATGTCTGTGTGTTTTCATAATTTACTCTGTATTGAACATCGTCATCTTCATAGAAAGAGGTTTTATGATTATTCTCATCCACAAAGAATTCAATCGAATCTTGCTCCCATGGATTTACATTAGCTTTGTTTAAAAGTGGGTCATATACGTCTGCCCAAATATATAGAGCAGTTTCATCCCATAAAAGCTTAACATTTGCATAAGCTGTTGCATATACAGTACCACTTACCTGAATTGGTGTCTGGGTTGTTATTTGGGTTGCAAAGTCCCATATTGGGTCTTCATTGCCATCTATCCTAGGTGTCCCTTTATATACTGTAGCAAATTTTATGCTATCAGTCATACTTAAAATACCATAATTATCAGTTGCATATAACTGGGAATTTGTCTTATCATTCCAGCAGAATACGTTAGTATCATCTCTTACTACTAAATCAAACCCGATATTAGATCCTTTAGCAAGTTGATTGTCAAGAATAATCTTAGCTTCAACAACATATGAACCTTGCTGCGATACAACTTTGTATGCTGCAATTTTTCCGTCTTGCAGTTCTGTCAACACGCCACCTCTGGTTATAATAGCCCAAAAATCATCTGCTTTTAGCTCAGGAAGCTTTGCATTATCTTGATCAATGCATACCATAATATAATCAGTTGATGGATTATACGTTGAGTCATTCACATATACGTACAGGTATACTTCATTAGTATTCCACAAAGCCCGTGCTGTAGCTTTTGTATTACCTGAATCATCTTTTATTTCAATTGGAACAGCACCTTTGTATTCCCTGTCCATAACACCATCTATTGCTGCTGAAGCATTGATAGCATATGCCTTATTTATTGCAAGAGGCAAAACTGAAGGTTCTACAATCGCCCAGTAGCTGTATTTTGCTTGATAGTTGCTATCGAAAAGCAATGGCCAATTGTTTCTATCTTTTGATAGCCACGAATAATCATCTTTAAGACCCCAAAGTGTTACATTTGTTATTCTGTCGCTGTGGCGTTTTAACATCTCAAATAACTCTTTGAATTTCAAAGCTTGTTTAATCATTATGTCTTGTGGCAATGTGTCATAACGCTGGCTGCTGCTTGTATAAACACTTATGTCAAGCTCTGTTATCTGAATTTCAAGCCCAGGGATTGTTGAAAATAGATTGATTGTGTTTTCTATCTCTTTAACTGTTGGAGAATCAACATTAATGTGGCCTTGCAAACCAACACCATCAATTAAGTTCATATCGTGTAATTTTTTGACCATGTTGTAAATGAACTGTCTCTTCTTTGGATTTTCAGTGTTGTAGTCATTATAGAAAAGCTTTGCACTTGGGTCTGCCTGTCGTGCATATTGGAATGCCAAGATAATATATTCAGGTATTCCACCGGTTTCTGGAGTTGGCCCTAAAATTCTGTACCATTCACTTCTTCTGTATCCATCTGGTTGATTTTCGTCAATTGCTTCATTTACAACGTCCCATGCATAAATTTTACCTTGATACCTTGACATAACAGTCTGAATATGAGTTTTTAATCTATCTCTTAAAAGTTGTTTATCTTCTGGATTGCTCGGATCAAGCGCCGTCCCGTCACTGTGCTGGAAGAACCATGATGGGGTTTGCTGATGCCAAACTAAAGTATGCCCTCTTATACCAATATTATTGTTCTGGGCAAAGTTAACATATTGATCCGCTATAGTAAAATTAAACTGACCTTCTGTTCTTTGAAGTGCATCTGGTTTCATTTCATTTTCAGCAGTAATACTGTTGAAGTGCTTTAGTACCATTGCACTTTCAACAGGATTTTGCAAAACCTTATAAGGTATTGCAACACCAATTGAGAAGTACTGGCTGTAATGCTGACAAAGTGATGGAATCTCCCATTCTGGCTGTTTTGCTGCAGTTGGAATTGTAATTGGGTTTTTATCTATTACTGTAAAATCATCAAGATAAAAACTCAATGTAGCATTTGGTGACTCAACATAGAATACAAGCTGAGTTGCAGTCTGTGGCACTTGGTATGAACCTGAGACCTCTGTCCATGTGCCAGATGGAACTGTTTGCTGGTATTTTATAGAATCATAACTTGTGGTATTATCTGAATTTTTTCTTTGCATTGTAAGAGTTATTTTTTGGTCACTTCCACTATCTTGATAAACCCATATACTAAATTGATACTCTTTCCCCTTTTCAAGAAGACTTGTCAAATCCATCTGTGCACCATGCCAGGTAGATGTTCTTCCAGATACATACAATGCCTTTGTCCCAGAGTGATAATAAACATTATCATAAACTGTAAGTGAAACAGTACCTCCTCTTGGAACAAATTCCTCAGTCGATCCACTTTCAAATGTACATGATTTAATTAGACCCGGATTTACAACAGGTGGATTTTTGTCCACTGCTGAAAAGTCATCAAGGTAAAAACTCAAAGTAGCATTTGGAGATTCTACATAGAACGTAAGTTTAATTGCAGTCTGTGGCACTTGGTATGAGCCTGTTATTTCAGTCCATACACCTGATGGAACAGTCTGCTGCCATTTTATGGTATCATAATTTGTGGTATTATCTGCATTCTTTCTCTCCATCGTAAGTGTTATCTTTTGGTCACTTCCACTGTTCTGATAAACCCATATGCTAAACTGATACTCTTTCCCCTTTTCAAGAATATTTGTAAAATCTATTTGAGCACCCTGCCATGTTTGAGCCCTTCCTGTAACATATAAGCTCTTGCTACCCAAATGTGCAACTGTATCGACTACAGAAATTTGAGCATCTGAGCCAGTTCCTCTTGCCTGCCAGCCTTCGGTGCTACCGCTTTCAAACGTAGATGATTTTACAATGCCTGATGAAGTTGACTGAGCAGATGTTACAATTACACTATCGGCATAGAATTCAACTGATTTGTTAGAAGGAACACATACAAGAAGTTTAACTATTTGGAGAGGATTAGAGGTACTAATAGTAAATTTACCAAATATTTGTTTCCAGTAATTTGGCATTACTACTTTGTCTGCAATCTGTATATATTTTTCACTTGCACTGTCTTTCACATATACGTATACCGCAAATCTTTGCGGCTTTGCATCATTATGATAAACAAACATAGATACAGTATATGTGGTATTTACCGAAACGTTTGAAGTAATATCAACAACTGCCCCATCCCACGATGAATTTCTGCCTGAAACTTTTAAAGAGTAATCTCCTTCATAAGCCACTCCGTAAACGGTTGAAACAGTAGTTGAGGTTCCTCTTCCTGTCCACCCCTGGGTACCGTTTTCAAAGTCAAATTTTAAATTAGTTTGGCTGCTTTGAGCTTTTGCAACCGGTGTCAAAAAAGATTGGTATATTGGATTTAGCAATGAGATGACAAATATCAGCATCACAAGAAATGCTATAAGTCGCTTTTTCATTATTTTATCTTCCCTCCCTTTATTTTGGCTTGAGAATAATATATAACATTAAATTTCAAACTTAAACCCCAAAAATTTGACTAAAATCTCCTAAAAATTAAATTAAATTTGATTTCAATATTGACTGAATTTTTCTAATATTCTTTAATATTTCATTTATAACAAACAAAATAAGCACAGCAGTTTTTACTTCTGCTGTGCTTGAATAATATAAACTTATCTAAATTCTACAATTTATTTATATGCATTTTTCATTATCTGCACAGTTTCTTCAAAAGAAAGCTTATATGGGTCAACCTCAAAAAGTCCACCCATTGTTTTTACTGCGTTGTCAGCAAGCTTTTCTATTTCATTTCCTTTTATTCCATAGTCAGACATCTTTAAATTCCCAACTCCACACTCTTCTTGAAGCTTTTTCATTGTCTTGACAAATGCAAATGGTCTTTCATCCTCTGGCAAGGAATCCACATCAACACCCATTGCCTTTGCAAGCTGAACATATTTTTCAGGCACTTTTGATGCAAAGAATGTATGGTATGCTTCAGATAGCATTATAAGTCCTGCACCGTGTGGCAAATCTGGGTAAAATGCAGAGAGAGCATGTTCCATTGAATGCTCTGATGTACAGCTGGAAGTCGACTCAACAAACCCTGCCAAAGTGTTTGCAAGTGCAACATATGTTCTTGCCTCTATATTTGTCCCATCTTTTACACAAAGAGGCAAGTATTTTGCTATAAGCTCAACGCTTTTGAGGGCAAACATACTACTGACCGGAGTTGCAATCTTTGCAATATACCCTTCGACTGCATGGAAGAAAGCGTCAAACCCCTGATATGCTGTCAAATGCGGTGGAACACTCAACATAAGTTCTGGGTCTACAACCGACAAAGTTGGGAATGTGTACTGGTTACCATAACCTATCTTCTCGTTTGTCTCTTCATTTGTTATAACAGTCCAAGGGTCAGCCTCTGTTCCAGTTCCAGCTGTTGTTGTTATTGCCACAATAGGAAGTGCACCGTTTGATGGAAATTTACCTTTTCCGCTACCTCCAACAATATAGTCCCAGTAATCACCATCGTTTTTTGCCATAATAGCAATGCTTTTTGCAGAGTCGATGCTACTTCCTCCACCAAGACCAATTACAAAGTCACAGCCTTCTTCTTTTGCTAATTTTGCCCCTTCCATAACATGTTTTTTAATTGGATTTGGCAAAATCTTGTCAAATATAACATAATCAACTTTCTTTTCTTTCAATATTGATGTAAGTCTGTCTAAATACCCATACTTTTTCATAGACGTTCCAGCAGATATTACAATCAAGGCTTTCTTTCCGGGCAAATTTTCGTCTTTGAGTCTGTTCAAACTTCCTGGTCCAAACAATATTTTTGTGGGTATAAAATAATTGAAAACCAAGTTTTCCATTGCATATTCCCTCCACACTTTTAATCTGTAAATGCCAAAACACAATCTCTTTTAAGTTTAGTATAATATACTTGATGTCATTTACAAAGAGCGCACTTTTTTAATATTAAGTATCATAGATGATACCAAAGGAAGGTGTTTTTTCTATGTCCCAAAAGCAGAAGGTCAAAGAAGCAACATGCGAGATTGAAGTTGCATTTGAAGTAATAGGCGGAAAATGGAAACCTTTGATTTTGTGGTATTTAGGAGAGTACGGAACACTTAGATTTGCTCAGCTGCAACACTTAATTCCTGATATTACTCACAGAATTTTAACAAAACAGCTTCGTGAGCTTGAGGAGTATGGACTTGTTGAGAGAAAGGTCTATCCTGAAGTACCTATTAAGGTTGAGTATACAATAACCGAAAAAGGAAAAGAAGTACTACCTATCTTAGATATGATGTGCGACTGGGCTGATAAGTACAACTATTTTGGATATAAACTAAAGTACTGTCTTTGCAATGAAGATTCCTGTGAGATTGCTCAGGATGATTCCTGAACACAGAGAAAAGCCGCTGGCAAAATTTTAAAATTAAAAAGGGGGATATTTACAAATGTACATTTTTGTCTATGGCAGCCTTCTTTCTCATAACAGCCACAACTATTTGCTCAAAGGCTGTAAATTTATAGGAAAAGCCCTTTTAGAAGGCTTTGGGCTTTACAAGGTAAGCTGGTACCCAGCGATAGTACCAAAAGAAAACTCAAAGGTGCTGGGTGAGGTTTACCAAATTGACCCAAGCACCTTGAAAAAGATAGATGAATTTGAGGATGAAGGTGAGCTTTACAAAAGAAAAGAGGTTGAGGTTGTGCTTGAGAAAGGTGACATTTTGAAAGCTTGGACTTATGTGTATTTGTTTGATGTTGATGAGGATAACTACGTTCCTTTTGAGAATCAACCATGGAGGGGATGAAGCTTTATACTTGCCTGGAAAAACTTCAAGTTATTTTTTTACAGTGATTTTAATAACCCCCAGTCATAGATATGATTAGCTCTGTCAAAAAAGATGATATAATAAAGCTGTTTACCATTACTTTTGTAACTGTGCCATATATATGGATTTTCATAATTGCGAAGGTATTTTTCAATTAAGCTTTTATCTGTAGCCTTTTTAAAGGCTTTTTGAGCAAGCTTTTCAGGTACACTATTTCTTACTTTTTCTGGACTGCTCACTTTCCCAATCGCAGCATATGCTATCTCATCTGGCATGACACGGGCATATTTTATGTAACCTCTTTCAGAAAGCCACTTTTCGAGTTTTGAGTATGACTTTGAAAAAGGTACATCTAAGTGACTTGCAAATGTATTATAACCTCTGTAAATTACATTTTTAAGATTTATTGTAATATACCCCCAAGGCTCCTTTGTAGTGAAAACAAGCTCTTCATACTTAGTATTGGAAAACTCTTCTTTTAGGATGGTTAGAAACTTTTGAATATCTTCTTCTTTAATGTTGAATTGCCTTTCTGAACCTCTTTTAGTAAGTACAATTGACTTTACATTTGTTTGCCTTACTTTAAATAATGGATTTATGTGCTGCTTATAGTTTCTATTTTCATAAATCGGTTTTAAATACTTTGATAAAGAGTATCTATCAACTACATATTGTCTCTCAATTTCTTTGCCATCTTTGAGATAGTACTTGATGTACAAATTAGAAGTCCACGAAAAAGGTTGATTTGCTGATGCCAAAACATGTCTTTTATTTTTTGTAATATACTCATGAAGTCTTATAGTATTATTGATGATATCACGATTGAAAAATTTATTGTCAATTTTATATGTTGAAAAATTATATGACGATAGAAAAGTGTCATCTTTAAAAATCATAGCTTTCACCTCATTTGGTTTTGGTACATACCTTTCAAAGCCAAAAACGTCTAATTTAACAATTCCAATTATTGCTATCATTGCTATCAAAAAATATACATATTGAAATAGCTTTCTGTTGAAGACATTAAATCTCTTGTTCAAGATCATTTCAGCAACTAAATAACAAACAAACGAACCAATAAAATAGCTGAGAAGAATACTCCAAAGTTTACCTTGAGCAAGCGGAGTAGAATAAGAACCAACAAAAAGCATCCCGCAAAACGCAGCTCCATATTTGAATATATACTCAAAAGGTTTAAAAACAATAGACTCTCCTGCTTTTTCGCTTTTGCGAACTCTATAAAAGATTGCACCAAGTATGAAAAAAATAATTACTAGAGAAATATAAACTATCTTTTCTACAAAACCCATTTTAGGCATACTGCCGCCACCAAAGATTCTTCCAAGCGGTATTAGTTTGTCAATAAGCTGAAAGTTTGTTTCTGCATAATATCCAAAAACCAAGCCATAAAGGTTTGGAATTCCTGTTAGGTATAAGAACCCCGGTAGATTTAAGAGAACAATTGTCAAAAATCCTTGAACAGCTATTGAACCCGTTATGCTTGCACAAAAGGTTGTAACTGTAAAAAACAGCATACAGTACAAAGTTATATAAAGCCCCCATGAAAAAACCTCTTCTGTTCCAAACACAAAGAAATCTTTAAATCTGATTACCAAGCCCAAAATAATAGCAGTATTTAATATAACAGGAATAAGTAGTATAAAACAGCCAGAAAATACATGAGAAAAGTACAGAGTTTCTCTTTTTACTGGAAGACTGTGAATAGAATCAGAGGCTTCCTTCGAGTGAATATAGCTAAAAATCAAAATTGACGTAAGCATACCAGCCAAAAATGTCAAAAGTCCTGTATAACTCCAATAATTTAAAACTGATGATGAAATCTTGAAATCTTTATATTTCAAAATATTTGGTATATCAAACAGAATAATTAAAAGCGGATTTGTAAAAAGTCCAAGAAAGTACAGTAAACCTATCCAGCTATATCTTTTTAGGTCTGACAGGAAAATGCTTTTATTAAAGAATGATATCTTTAACCTCATATCCAATCCCTCCCATCTCATAGATGAATATCTCCTCTAATGTAAGTGGTACTGTATCAAGTACTATTGGTTCATATTTGTTTAGAATCTCTAAAATCCTTTGTCTGTCCCCTTTAACAACTAATATTTCTACATTTCCTTTTTTGATGTAAGAAAGTATCTTAAAGTCTTTGAGAGAATCAATATCAAAATTCTTTTTAAATACAACCTGAAATTTCGTAACGGTTTGTTTTAAATCATCTATATCCTTCTTCGCTACTATCTTTCCCTCATGCAAGATTGCGATTGTGTCACATAAGTCTTCAAGTTCTCTTAAATTGTGAGAAGATATCAAAACTGTCGTCTGTCTCTCTGCAACCTCATCTATGAGTACTTTTTTAAACATTTGGCGAACAACAGGATCAAGTCCGTCAAAAGGCTCATCTAAAATCAAAATCTCTGGCATTGTGCAAAGACCAAGTAAAATCGCAACTTGTTTTTGCTTCCCTTTTGAGAAACTATTTATTCTTTTTTTATAAGGAAGAGAAAAATAACTTTTAAGCTTTTCAAACCTCTCCTGTGACCATTTCGGGTAAATCCCTTTAAAAAACCTTGCCATATCAATGATTGAAAAACCCCTGGGAAAGTATGGATTGTCAGGAACAAAAAACATCCTGGACTTGATAGAAATATTTTCGTGGACATCAGCACCATAAATGCTAATTTTACCACTATCCGGTTTATATACACCAGCAATAGTTTTTAAAAGAGTAGTTTTACCTGCTCCATTTGTCCCAGCAATCCCAAATATTGAACCTCTGGAAACTGTACAGTTTATATCTTTTAATGCTTGAATCTCATCAAAACTCTTTGAAACTCCTTCTATCTCAATCACGTTGAGTGCCTCCTTTTGTTTTACTTTCTACCTCATCTACAATTTCCATCAACTCTTCCTTTGATAGTCCAAGGAAAAAAGCTTCTTGCAAAATCTTTTTTAATTCCTCTTTTAAATTACTCAGCTTTTTAGCATTAATCTTTGCCTTCACAGGAACAACAAAATTCCCTTTTCCGGGGATAGAATAAATAAACCCTTCTCTTTCTAATTCCCGATAAGCCTTTTGAATTGTATTAGGATTAACCGAAAGCTCTTTTGATAAGGCTCTTACAGATGGTAGCTGCTCATTTTCTTTCAATACCTCCTTTATGATGAGTTCTTTTATTTTTTCTACAATCTGCTCATATATAGGCGTCCTGCTTTTCCAATCAACTTCAAACACTTTTATTTCACCACTTTTCTATATTAAAGGTTTTGTACTCTTTATCTGTATTAACTGTATTATTAGTAATAGTACAGTTATATTATAAGTTGTTTTTGCAAAAATGTAAAGCATATTTTAATTTGAAAACGCTTTTAATTTATATTTCTTTTTTCCCTAATTTTTAGTACAGTAAAAAGAGATGAATATGTGAACAAAAAAGTACCAGTGAAGATAAAAAGAAGAGAATGAGAAAATGCAAACAAAACTCTCGATATTGAAAATAAGAGGAAAACATCTAAAAACATAATTTCAGAACATAGAAATACAATATACGGGTCAAATACAACTAATAAACTACTAAATATTGGACACAAGGGGCTATCCACTTGTTTTTTGGACAGCCCCTAATATGTTTTTACAAAGTAGGTAAATACTTCTTTTCTTTATGACTATTATCTTGAAAGCCATATCCGCACACACCATTTCTTGGAGAATTAGCAAGACTATTTGCAATTTCTTCTACATAATCTGAATGTGTAGAAGAGTGTTTTTTAATACATTCATTGCAAATAAAATTGCCACAGTGATAACAAAAATATGAGGCTTTTTTATCACAATAGCTACAAGAATAAATTGGCGGAAAATTTCTGGCAAGAATAATTATTTTCTTCTCTTGCGGAAGAACATCTTTTTTTATCACTTTTATTTTTAGATGAGTAGTGCTACCAAAGTCATATTCATAATCAAAGATAAGTTTTTCTGATAAAATGTTTTTAAGTTTTTCCTTCATTGTTTTTACCGACTTCCCAGTCATATAACACAAAGACAAATAATCAGGATCTGGATTTTCTTGATATAACACATCTCCAATCTTAAACTCACTTAGATGTCCACAACACTCTACCCATACATCACGCAAAAACTTATCTAAATCTTTCAACGTTGCGTTCGCATCCACCATAATATAAAGCCAATAAAGTGATTTAAGATGCGGTGGATAGATATTCAATATAAAAACCTCTTTGGGTGTAAGATTCTTACTCTCGCCAATTTTTTGTAAATATTCTTGCCTCTGTTTGCAGCATAAAAAGTGCCTCTCAATTGTTGACTTTGCAAATTCTTTACCACAAAAATAGCATTTCCCTTTGTTCATATCTTTAAAATATCTCCCGTAGTTTTTTTATTTAACTTAAGTATAACACACTCAAGAAAGTAGAAAAAGTGTTTTCACAACATTCCTTCTATCTCAATTTTGCCTTCACAACTATTTTGAGTTGATATGGTTGGTAAAACGCAGTAAAAAAGGGCTTACCCACAATATTACCTAAAAGTGGGAAAAGCCCTTCTTTATTTATCTCACCCTCTCAACCTTTGTGCCTTGGGGTGTGTCCAAAACTATATAGCCTAAACTCTTTAGCTCATCTCGTATCCTGTCCGCTTCAAGAAAGTTTTTAGCTTTTCTTGCCTCATTTCTCTTTTCAACAAGCTCTAAAATCTCTGGTGGAATTTCATCCTTTTTCTCTTCATATTGATCTAAGATTCCTAAAATGCTGCAAAGCTCTTTTAAAGTGTCTCTTGCCAAAATCAGCACATCTTTTGAGCACGTATTTGCATGTGTATTTATTTCTCTTACCATCTCAAAAAGATATCCTGTTGCCTCGGCAGTATTGAGGTCATCTTCCATTGCATCTATAAACTTTGCTTTTAGATCTTCAATTGTAGCTTTTAGCTTATCATCATTTTCAGATGAAGAGGCTGCATTTTGAATCAAAAACTCAAGATTTTCATAACAGGTATAAATTCTTTTGAGTGCCACCTCTGCCTGTTCAATAAGGTCTATACTGAAGTTAAGAGGTTTTCTGTAATGAGCTTGAAGCATAAAAAGTCTCAGTGCCTCAGGATGGTATTTTTTGATAATTTCTCTTACAGTAAAAAAGTTCCCCAGTGACTTTGACATCTTTTCATTGTTTATATTCACATACCCATTGTGAAGCCAAAAACGTGCGAAAGGTTTTCCTGTTGCAGCCTCGCTCTGTGCAATCTCATTTTCATGATGAGGAAAGATCAAATCCTGTCCGCCTGCATGAATGTCAATGGTCTGCCCAAGGTATTTCATTGCCATAACAGAACACTCTATATGCCAGCCGGGCCTGCCCTCACCCCAAGGTGAACTCCATGCCGGCTCACTCTCTTTTTTAGCCTTCCACAGGGCAAAATCAAGCGGGTCTTCTTTCTTTTCGTTCGGGTCAACGCGCGCGCCAGCCATCAGCTCTTCAATGTTCTTGTGAGAAAGCTTTCCATACTCAGCAAATTTTCTTGTTCTAAAATACACATCACCATCAACAACATATGCATAACCATTGTCAATAAGCTTTTGTATCAGTGCTATCATATCTTCTATCTCTTCTGTTGCCCTTGGATTTTTGGTTGCTCGCTTGACATTTAGCCTGTCTGCGTCTTTGTAATACTCTTGTATGAATCTTTCAGCAAGTTCAAAGACGGTTATGCCCTCTTTGTTTGCTCTGTTTATCATCTTATCTTCTACATCTGTAAAGTTCTGAATGTAGATAACCTCATATCCTTTGTATTCAAAATATCGCCTTAAAGTGTCAAACACAATCAAAGGCCGGGCATTTCCAATGTGGATAAAATCATAGACAGTTGGACCGCAAACATACATCTTTACTTTGCCTTCTTCTAAGGGTTCAAACTCCTCTTTTGTCATTGTCAGAGTGTTGTAAAGCTTCATACTCTTTTAATCTCCTTTCGTACTCAGAAAGTTTTTTCTCCAAAGCCTCTATCTTGGTCTCAAGCCTGCAAATCTGCATTGCAAGCGGGTCGGGAAATCTTACCTGGTCAAGCTGTTCTTCAACAGTTGGCTTTTCCTTTTTCTCCTTTCTGACAACCCTTCCTGGTACCCCAACTACTGTTGAGTTATCTTCAACCTCACGAAGAACTACTGCATTTGCACCGATTTTCGTATTATCCCCCACCTTAAAAGGTCCTAAAACCTTTGCACCAGCACCAATTAAGACGTTGTTTCCAATTGTCGGGTGACGCTTACCTTTTTCTTTTCCTGTGCCGCCCAACGTCACGCCCTGGTAAATCAGAACATCATCGCCAATCTCAGCTGTCTCACCAATTACAACACCCATACCATGGTCTATAAATACCCTTCGGCCAATCTTGGCACCGGGATGTATCTCAATACCAGTTTTGTGCCTTGCACGCTGTGAAATCCACCTTGCAATGAAGTACATCCTGCGGTTGTAAAACCAGTGAGCTATTCTGTGATATATAATAGCCCACAGGCTTGGATACAAAAGAGTTTCCAGCCTGCTCTTGCAAGCCGGGTCCTTTTCCATGATAACATCCATCTCTTCTTTAATCATCTTAAAAAATCTAAACATACTCTCAAAAACTCCTTTACAAACCTATAAAAATTCTTAATTTAATTATACCACGTTTTGAAGAATTCCAATCGTTTTAGTATGTTTTCTTTACCCACAATCTCTATTATCTCCACAAGCTCAGGGCCATGGGTTTTACCAGTCAACGCAACTCTTATTGGCATAAACAGGTTTTTGCCCTTGTAACCTGTCTCTTTTTGAATCTCTTTGAAAAGTAGCTTAATAGCTTCAGGTGTCAATTCACTGAGCTGAGTTACTTTATTCTCAAAGACATTTATTAAATCTTTCACATGCTCCCATTTTAAGACCTCTTTTGCCTCATCTTCTTCTATTTTGACTTCATTGTTAAAGAAGATATCAACCCTGTCTTTGATCTGAGATAGATAATCCAGTCCTTCATACACAGATTTTACTATCTTCTTGAGCCATTCAAATTTGGACTGTGCCTCATCCTCTTTGATATATTCTGCTTCAACAAAGTACGGTATGCACATCTGGGTAAGTTCATCCAATGATTTTAGTTTAATGTGCTGAGAGTTTATATAATTTAGCTTATCGATGTCAAATATTGCAGGATTTTTGGAAACTCTTTCTAATGAGAAATTCTCAATTAGATATTCCATGTCAAATATTTCTTTATCCTCTGGTGGTGACCAACCAAGCAGAGCCAAGAAGTTTATAAGTCCTTCTTTTAAATACCCTTGCTCTTTGTACTGCTCAACCCAAGTAGAGCCGTGGCGCTTTGACATCTTTGTTCTGTCTTTTCCAAGTATAAGCGAAACATGAGCAAACTGCGGAAGTTCAAACCCAAGCGCATTGTAAATTAGAATCTGTCGCGGAGTGTTTGAAAGATGCTCTTCGCCTCTTATAACATGCGAAATCTTCATCAAGTGGTCATCTATGACAACTGCAAAGTTGTATGTGGGAATTCCATCAGATTTGACAATTACAAAGTCGCCTATGTCATCTGACAAAAACTCAACATCTCCACGCACAAGGTCATGGACAACTATCTTAACACCTTCTGGCACTTTGAACCTGACAGTTGGTTTTCTCCCCTCCTGCTCAAATCTTCTTTTTTGATCCTCTGTTAGGTTTCTACATTTTCCTGTATATCTTGGCATCTGACCTTTTGATAAAAGCTCTTGGCGCTGAGCCTCAAGCTCCTCTTCTGTGCAGTAACAATAGTATGCGTAGCCTTTTTCAAAAAGCACATCTACATATTTTTTGTAGATATCAACTCTTTCTGTTGATCGATATGGTCCATATGGACCTCCCACCTCAACTCCTTCGTCCCACTCAATCCCAAGCCATCTTAAGCTCTCGATAATAACCTTTTCGGACTCAATAGACGATCTTTCTAAGTCTGTGTCTTCTATCCTTAATATAAACTTTCCACCATATCTTTTGGCAAAAAGGTAGTTGAAAAGTGCTGTTCTTGCGCCTCCTATGTGAAGGTGCCCTGTCGGGCTTGGTGCAAATCTTGTTCTTACTTCCACTGTATACTTCAGTCCTTTCTTCTTGAAATTTTTAAACTATTTCTATCTTAAAGCGATGATGAAGAGGCTATTTCTCTTGTTTAGAACGTGAAGAAATTATTCTCTTTTAAAAGTATAAACCTTGAAAAATCTGTAGTCAATCCAAAAAAATAAGAGGGGACTGTGGGAAATGTTAAGAAAAGTATACTTTGCTTATTTTTTAAACACATTTCCTTCCCATTCTATTCTTAATTTTTTCTAAAGAATTCGCAATAACATCTCTTGTTAATACTGAAAATTTATCCTTATTTTCTGATAAAAACTTATATGCCTCTTCTCCACCAATCTCTCCAAGAGCAAAGACCATAACCTGTTCAAGGTAGGGGTCTTTTTTATTTAAAAGATTTTTGCAAAGCTGTTCTATCAATGATTTTTCTGCTCTTTTTATTTTCAATTCTCCAATTATTTTTGCAGCCATATAAGCCACATTATAGTCTGGGTGTCTTAGGGCTTTGATGAGCTTTTCAGCATACTTTTCATTTGATATATGCTCAAAATCATAACCGCAGTTTGAACAGAATTTTTCTCCAATATCTGCTACTTTAAAGCAGTTAGGACATACATATCTCATTTTTTCTCACTCTTTATACCTAAGAGCTTTCTAAGAAATCTGTTCTCCGCTTCGCAGCCATTTAAGCTCATTTCAAGTAATCTATTTTCTTTTTCTAATTGAAAGTTTTTAAACTTAATCACTGAATACTGTGAAGAAAGCATGAGAAGTTGCTTTCTTAAATCATCTTCCTCAGAATTACTCTGCTGTAACTGATATGCCATTATCCCCATTTCAAAAATAGCTCGATAGGCATCCTCTTTGGTGTATGAATCCTCTTCAAAATCTTTTATCAACTCTTTAATCTTTTCCAAGCTTTCATCACTAATCTCAAAAGAAATTCTTACCATAATTACCACCTCAAATTTAGTTAGTTTCTGTTTTTTGTTTGGTCGACAATAGCTTGGGAGATTTCGTCCTTAAGTTGCATAATTTTTTCTAACACCTTCTGATTGTATGCCATTTTCCTCTCCAATTCACTTTTGTTTTTGTTAAAATCATCCCTTGTATTTCTCAAAAGCTCTGATATGAGACTGCAAACATATGATATTTTATCATCCATATCAGTTTTAAAAGCCTCAAAGCTTTCTTCCATTCTTCTTAAAAGATCATACCTGATTCTGCCAATGTTTCTGTCAACATCAATTTCAACCCTGTCAAGTACTCTCTTTAAAATAATCTTTTGAGCAAGTTTTTTAGGCAAAAGATAAGTAAAATACACAGGATCAATCTCAAGCGCACCAACTTCATAGCCTATTTTATAAGTAAACTTGCTCTGAGCCACAAGCCTCTGCAGTCCCTCATAGTAGCTAATCTCAACAGAAAAAAGATCTTTTGTGGTGTCTTTGATACTCTTTATCAACTCATTTATCTTTTCACAATATCTTGAAAGAAGAATGGCAAACTCATCTTCTACATATTTTTCAAGACCTCCTTTTTGAAACTCAAACTCTTGCACAATAGCCTCCTCCAGATACCTTTCAAGATATTCTTTCTGTTTGAGCCTTTTAAATCTTGCAATTGAGGGATAATAATCTTTTACCTTTTTTGTAATATTTATTGTAATCTCTTTCTTTATTTTTTCTATTTGATCATCAAAACTTGTCAGAATATCATTTATCTCCACCTTAAATAACCTATAAATTTCAATCTTGTTCCGATTTATTTTATCTAAAAACTCATCAAACTTTACAATATTTTCTTCAAGCTGTTTTAATGGCATAGCTTTGAGTTTCATATCACTTTCCAAAAATGTTCTGCAAACTTCTAAAAAGCTATCTAAACTTTTTAGATTACTTAAGAATTGCACTTTTTCTTTTTCCTCTCTTAAAAATCGTTTTAGTTCCTCTTCAAAAATCTCTATGCCACTTTTTCTGATTACTTCTATGTTTTCCTGCATCTTACCTTCAAGTGCCATCTTTGCTGAAATAGGAAAGATATTTATATTTTCTTTCTTTGTTACATCCTTAATTACATTTTCTGTAAAAGTTGCTATCTCCTTTAATTCATTTCTGTTTGTCAACTCGCATTTGTTAATTACAAAGAATATCTTATCTACACTTTCAGCAATCTTAAGTAGAAACTGTTTTTCAACTTCAGTAATTGGTGGGTCAACAGACAATACAAATATGACTGCATCTGCCTTTTCAATAAATTCATATGTCACATCTGTGTTATGCTGGTATATAGAACCAATCCCAGGTGTGTCAACAATTACAACATCTTTGTTCAAAAAATCAAACGGATACCCTATCTCAATTGTATCAACACCTTTTTGGTTTTTAGGATTCCCTTTTTCTGTGCAGTAAAGCTCAAGTTCATCAACTGAAATTTCTTTTTTTACACCATTGTTAAAAATTACATCTATTTTAACCTCAGGACTGTAATAAATCTTTGTTATAGTTGATGTTAAAGGAAGAACCCCTGTTGGTAACAAATTTGTTCCAAGCATGTAATTTATTAGCGTAGATTTTCCTCTTTTGAACTGACCCAACACGACAAGGTAAAATGCATCTTTTTTTATTTTTTCCTCAATGCTATTTGCTAATCTCTTGATAGATTCTGAATCAATCTCCTCTGATAGGTTTTTAATCTGCTGGGTAAAGCTTTTAATATTCTCCTGCATGATATCATACGCTGTTTTCCTCATCGCGTGTCACCTCATTTTATAACCATCACAGAACAATGTGCATGCCTAACAATGTTTTCAGCAACATTTCCAACAATATACCTTGCAACACCACTTCTTCCCCTCTGCCCTACAATAATAAGGTCTGCCTTGATGCTCTCTGCAAAGCTTACAACACCATTTGCAGGATGCCCTAGAACAATCGCAGTATTTACTTCTACTCCTTCACTTTTTGCACGATCTATAGCCTGCTGCTGAAGCTTTTCATAATACTGACGCGCATCGCTTAGCATTCCATTTAGCTCATCTTTTGTCTCAACAAAATCTGGTATGTGTACAACAGAAACCAAATGTATACTTGAGCCAAACATCTTTGAAAGCTCAAGTGCCACCTCAAACCCTTTTTTGGCATGCTCAGACCCATCATATGCAACAACAATCTTTTTATACATACTACCTTCCCCTCCTGATTATTTATTTTCTTCATTTTGCGGATTGAAAAACTTTTGCGCTATCAGGGTTGGCACAACTGCACTTAAAATCACAGCAGATACTAAGATTGAATACTGTGCCTGGTTTATAATACCCTTGCTCAGACCAAACAGAGCAGAGATTGTTCCAAAGGTCAGACCTGTTGACATCAAAAGTGTTGTATAAATTCCTTCTTTCTTTTTATACTTGAACATTAATGTAAATGGTCTTACACCTATATATTTTGCAATCATCTTGACAATCAGAAATGCCAACACTATCCAGATATAATTCACAACACCAAATGTTACCTTACTTCCTGCTTTTAGAAAGTAAAAAGGTGTAAAAAGTCCAAACACCATTGCTCGCAATCTGTATAGAAGATCTTTTTGTTTTGCAAAGAAAGGTGACATTGCCAATCCTAAGATGTATGCAGGAAGAACTGCTTCCATATTGGAAAGATTTGCAACTCCTCCACAGAATAGTATGAGCAAAAACAGATATTTTAGCTCAAGCTGATATGTTCTGTTGCCAAACTTGTTGAAGAAAGGTTCTGTAAATTTGTTTGCTGCAATGGTAGCAATAATAATGACAATTAAGAATACCAATATCCACCAGTTGCAGTTAGCAAATAAAAGACCAAGCATTAAGACTGTCCCAAGGTCGTTTATAAAACATGCTGCCAGAATAACCTTGCCAAGTTCTGTATTGTTAAGACCTGTTTCAATCATAACAGCATATACAACAGCAACAGATGTGGTTGAAAGTGCAATCCCTGCAATCTGGGCTGCTTTCATGTCCCAGTGGAAAAACCAGAATGCCGTTCCCCATGCAAACAAAAACGGCATCAAAAACGCAAAGATTCCAATTAACATGCTCTCTTTGAATTTGTTTTTCAAAACGTCGTAGTCAATCTCAGCACCCGATAAGAATGTTAGGATAATACTCCCCATGCCAGCCAAAAAATCTATCCATTGGTTTGTGGTAAGATGCAAGAGGTTCCCTGCTAAAAACCCAACCACTATCTCAACAAGCGAAATGGAAATACCAGACCAGTAAGCTAAAAAACCTGCAAATAGAGCTATTGCCATCCACTTTGAAAATTCAAGCCACATCTTGTATTCCCCCTTTATTTTGAAAGTTCTCTCGAAGGCACTTACTCTAAAGACCCTGCAACAAACTCAACAGCCATGTGCCATGATTTTATTTCTTCAGAAGTATAATTTAAATGAATGTTTCGATAATCGTTCTTTTCTTTTATTTTCTCAAGGTAATACAAGATTATATCAATTTTGTGACTTACAACTGATAATAGTTCTTTTTGAGCAGTTATTGATGTAATTTTTTCTAATACTTGTTTTAAATGCCTTTGACATATAAAACCTTTTTCTGAAAATGCTGATTTAAATTGCGGCTGTGCTGTAAAGTAGTGAGAAAACGCTTTTGTGTAAGTATCTTCAAAGCCACTTTCCTTTTCACAAAAGACACACACATTTTGATCTTGAATTTTTCTTTTACGGGGTAATATTTCAATATGGTGGTTATTTTTAAAATTAATTAGCAAATCAGAGTATATAATAGCATGGGCAAGTACATCTCCAAACGACTCTAACTTTCTTGCATGTATAGGACAAATTCCACCTTCCCTAATTCTGCTTCGCAGACTATAGTCATTTACGGATTCGTACAGAAAATCGTCAAAGAATTTGTTCATTGCCTTGTTTTTTAAATAGCAAATTATACACTTATCTTCTTTGAAGTTTTCTATCATTTCAAAATACACAATATCCAAGGTCCATCCCCCCAAAGCCTTCAAAAAGGCTTTAAACTCTTTAATAAAGCAAAAAACTCCTGCCCGCATCTTATACGGACAGGAGTTATCAGCCACAAGGTATTTGAACCTCTTGTGGCAATTTAAGGCGAACTCCATCGCCTTGTTATTTACTTTTTTCCTCCTATATTAATTATATGAGGTTTTGAAAGATAAATCAATATGGGTATTATTGGATTTTATCTTAAATAGGTGTAAATACATTCACCATATCAGAAAAATGTATGAAAGCATGATTGTAATTAAGCAGCAATTTCTGAGTAGTTTGCAATAGTTATTTCTGACTTGTTTTTGAGAAGTTCATCAACTATCTTCTCTATTTTTATAGCTGTTTCATTGTCAAGGTAATATTCTCCACATTGATGACAAACCATAGCCGGAACATTTTTAATAATTACAATCTGAGATCCACTATCAAAAATATGATTTGCCTCTCCATGAATTAATTGTGATTTACACAAAACACAGTTCATCTTTTCTCTCTCCTTGTTTTATAATCAGGCATCCACTCATCAGCTGAAGGAAAATATGCTGTTATCATCCATACATAACCATCACCAACTGCACACACAACGTGGAGAACACTATTGTTCACGGAAGTTCCCAAAATCAAGCAACTCGGGTATGGATAATCATTTTCATATTGTTCAATTATTTCGCCGTTACTTATGCATTCTAGCACATCTGATATGTTTATTCCTCTTTGTTTCATTCTTTTCAACATATGACCACGCCATTGAATTTTCTCATCTTTAACCATTTTTCTTATCTCACCTATAGTTAAAGCCATCAGTAGAGTTCCTTATCTTATTTTTTATCCTCTTTCAATTTTCTTATTGATAATTATACCACAAACCTAAGTATTTTTGCTATAGAAAAAGAACCACTTCACCAAAAAGGTGAAATGACTCTTTGAGCTTTTTAACTTTTTTGCCCTACTTCAGCACATTAACCTTATAGAACGTATCCATATTTAGTTTCAAAACTTCAGACCAAGATAGCATATTCATTTCTTTGCAAGCTCCTCAAAAGCTTTTTTATACTTGTCAATAATTTCATCCATTAATTTTTCAATCTCTTTTTTCTTGAGTTAAATAAACTCTAATACCTCTTTTTGCAGTTCTTCTGGAAAGTTTACTATATCCTCTAAAATTCTCTTTGCTAGCTCCATAACAATCCCTCTCTTTTCACCACCGTCTTTCTTATTCACTTTTTATTTTAACTCTTTTTATTGCAAAATAACATCATTAACTCTTATACGATTTTAACCTATTACAAAAAGAGCCTCTTTGCCAGTTTGGGCAAAGAGGCTCTTTAAGAAACATTTTAATTCATTTACTTTATCACATTAACCTTGTAAAACGCATCAACATTCTGCTTTGTTACAACCATTGTACCTGTGTCGACGTATGGTGGGAGCGGGTTGATGCCAAACTTCTGCCAGTTGTCAACAGGATTTACTATGCCATGTTTGAGATAGAACAGGAATGTCATGCCCCAGAATCCCATGTTCCATGTTCCTTGTGCAATTGACGCATCAATGATACCTTGCTTAATTAAATCAAGCGTTCCTTTGTCGGTATCAAAGCTTATTATCTTTACCTTGCCAACTTTGTTTGCTTCTTTGATAGCTGTTGCAGCACCAACACCACCAAGAGCGTCTGTACAGAATATTCCTTTGATATTCGGATGAGCTTGGAGCATAGCAGAAATCTGTCTTGCAGCTTTTGTCTGGTCGTTTTCATCGTTGACAATTGCAACAACCTTAATTCCTGGAAACTCTTTCTTAAGAGTATCAATAAACCCTTGTTTTCTCTGCTCATGATTGAGCTGTGCAGCAACTGTTGAGATACCGACCTCGCCTTTGCCACCCAAAAGCTTGCCAAGATATCTTGCAGCCATTGCACCTGCGTTATAGTTTCCTGTCTCCAAAACAGAGTATCTGCTTGACTTTGGTGAATCTGCGTCAAATGTTATAACAGGAATTCCTTTTTTGATTGCCTCATCAATTGGAGCTTTTAATGCATCTGGGTTTGCACATGTAACCAAGATTCCAGCTGGTTTTTTAGCAATAACCTGACGAAGAACAGTAACCTCTTGGTTTACATCAAACTGTGGCGCACCTGTGTAGATTGCTTTTACACCATAAAGGTCAGCTGCTGCCTTCATACCCTTGTAACAGCCTTTCCAGTATTCAATACCAGAAACAAATGTCACCATGTAATACTCCTCATTTGGACTTCCTTTGAGTTTTGGATTACCACTGCTTGCCTGTGTGACATCCTTAGAACTTGGAACAAGCGCATAAGCCAAAGACACAATGAGCGCAACCGCCAAAAAGATTGAAAGGTACTTGTAAAAGTTCTTCTTCATAGCCTACCGAACCTCCTCCAATATAGTTTTTATTTATTTTAACCCCTGCCGCCCACAACACTCTTTCTAAAGCAGGCGACAGAAGTTAAAACCAAGCTTTTAATTTTAAAATCCTCTATGATTTTTTCTGATGTGTCAGGTAGTCAATTGTCACAGCTGCAATTAAAATCACACCACTGACCAGGTTCTGCCAATAGACAGAAACGTTCAAAAGTACAAGCGCGTTGTTAATGATTCCAACCAGGATTGTACCGAGGATTGCACCAAGAACTGTTCCTTCACCGCCTGCCAGTGACGCTCCGCCAATGACACATGCTGAAATAGCATTGAGCTCTGAACCGTTTCCTGCTGTTGGTGCAGCAACTGAAAATCTTGAAAGTGTGAATATTCCTGCAATCCCTGCTAAAACTGACATCAAAACATACACAGAAATCTTTACCTTTGGGACATTTATACCAGAAAGCTTTGCTGCATTTTCGTTACTACCAACATAGTACACAAGCCTCATAGGAGCTGATTTTCTCATGAGAAAATCAAAAAGTATTATTAAAATTACAAAGAACACTATAAAGAACGGTATTCCTGCTATCTTGCCCTGCCCGAGAAAATCAAAGCCTTTTAAGTTCCCATAAAGCGAAAGAGGCGAACCTTGAGTCAGAACATACGCAGCACCTCTTGCAATGCCCATCATAGCAAGCGTAACAATAAGTGGCGGAATTCCTATGCGTGCTATAAAGTACCCATTGAAAAGTCCAATCAGAGCACATATAACAAGAGCTATCAAAGAACCTATCCATATATTTACACCATAGCTAAGATAAAGCCCTCCTGCAATAACAGCTGAAAGCCCCAAAACAGAACCAACAGAAAGATCAACTCCACCTGAGACAAGTACAATGGTCATACCTATTGCCAGAATACCATCAGCTGCAAGACCCAGAGCTGTTGTTATCAGGTTTTCTGCAGTCAAGAAGTTTGGACTCAAAATAGAAATTATTACACTTATAACAATTATTATGAATATCAACGTAATTTCCCTAAATCCCATTAATTTTTTCAGTAAACTTTTATTTGCTGATGCATTTGATATAGTATTTGACATTTTTAAGATGGTCCTCCTTTCCAGTAATCATATTAAATTATTTGTGTGCAGCAAGCTGCATAATATTTTCTTCTGTAATTTTCTCTCCAGCTAGCTCTCCAGTAATTCTGCCTTCTCTCATGACAAGTACCCTATCGCACATACCAATTATTTCTGGAAGTTCAGATGAAATCAAAATTATTCCTATCCCACTTTTTGCAAGTTCTCTTAAAAGATTGTGTATCTCTGCCTTTGCTCCAACATCTATTCCGCGTGTTGGTTCATCCAAAATCAAAATCCTTGGATGTATTGCAAGCCATTTTGCTATCATTACCTTTTGCTGGTTACCACCAGAAAGACTCATAACAAGCTGCAAATACGATGATGTTTTTACATTTAGTTTTTTAACATACTCATCCGCAAGTGAAAGTTCATGATTTTTATCAATCAAAAGCCGTTTGTAATCATGTTTAAGATGTATTGCTGAGACATTGTAAGCAACGGGAAGTTTTAGAAATAGTCCATACTGTTTTCTATCTTCTGTAACATAGCCTATTTTTTGCTTTATTGCATCTTCAAACGAATTAATTTCTATCCTTTTTCCATCGAGATAAATCTCTCCACTGTTTCTTGGCAAAATTCCACAGATTGTTTGAGCAAGTTCTGTCCTTCCAGATCCTACAAGCCCCGCAAACCCTAAAATCTCACCTTCTCTGAGTGAAAATGAAACATTATATACTTTATCTGAATTTATATTTTCGACCTTAAAAATTTCTTTGCCAATCTTTTCAGCTTTTGGTGGATACATTTCTTTAATTTCTCTTCCAACCATAAGACTTACAACCTGGTCAGGATTTGTTTCAGCTGCATTTAGTGTTGTAATGTATCTGCCATCTCTAAGGACAGTGATTCTGTCTGCAAGCTCAAAAATCTCACGAAGTCTGTGAGATATGTAAAGAATGCTTATTCCCTTTGCTTTTAGATCTTTTATGATTTTAAAGAGCACTGCTGCATCAGCCTCAGATAGAGCCGATGTAGGCTCATCCAAAATCAAAAGCTTGCAGTTAAATGTTATCGCTTTTGCAATCTCAACAATCTGCTGTTGCGCAACGTTCAAATTTGCCACCTTGTCGTTGGGCTTTATGTTCACCTCATCAAACAAAGACAAGACCTCTTGCGACATCTGGTTGAGTTTTTTGAAATCCACTATTTTTGCAGAGTTTTTAGGAAGTCTCCCTATATAAATATTTTCAGCAACAGTAAGATGAGGACAGAGCGCAAGCTCCTGGTGAACTATGCTAATGCCAAGATTTTGTGCATCTCTTGGTGACTTTATGTTCACTTTCCTACCTTCAAGATATATCTCACCTTTGTCCGGAATAAGGCTTCCCGATATTATGTTCATCAAGGTTGACTTTCCAGCACCGTTTTCACCAACTATTGCATGAATCTCTGCCTTGTTTACCGCAAACGAAACATCAGAAAGTGCAACTGTCCCTGGGAAAATCTTTGTAATTCCATGTAGCCTTAAAAGTTCATTATCAGTGGAGCTTTTCATGCAAATCTCACCTCGCTTTGTTTAAAATTATTGTAGTTTTGGTAATTCTATTTATTTTCATTTATCTTTTGCTTTTCTATTTATATATATTCTACACCGAAATCAAAAATCCTTCTTTTTTAATCAAAAATTTTTTATTATTTTGAACGTTGTTATCAAAAGTGTTCAGCTTGTTGACAGGCTTGATAAAATATAATACACTGATTAAAAGAAATATATAAAACTTGTTCACGTACAACTTTTTTGGTAATATAATTTACATATAACTTGTAAAAGTGGTGAATATTGATGCTTGTTGCTGAGAGATTAAAAAAGATAAAGGAGATACTTATTCAGAAAAAGCATATTGACGTTGCAACACTTGCAGAACTTTTGAATGTTTCAGAGGTAACAATCAGGCGTGACTTGGACAGACTTGAAAGTGAAGGGTTTTTGATAAAAACATACGGTGGGGCAATCTTAAAAGAAGAAGCAGCAAAGATTCTATCACCTACAATCTCAGAAGATTCTGAAAAAGAGGCAATAGCAAAAGTGTGTTCCTACATGATAGAAAGTAACCAGGCAATTATCCTTGCAGGCGGAAATATTTTGAGGCTTGTTCCAAAGTATATAAAAGAAAAACAGAACATAATAGTTTTGACAAACGACCTTCTTTTGGCAATAGAGTGTGGAAAACTTTCTATTCAGACAATTGTAACAGGTGGGTATATTGTTGGAAATACCTTCACTTTGGCAGGACCAATGCTTGTAAATCCTAATCTTGATATATTTGTTGACAAAGCATTTATTGAAGTTGACGGGGTATCTTTAGAGCGTGGTTTTACTGTCAACAATGTTGAGTTTGCAAATGCATATAAATATTTTAAGTCAATTGCCAAAGAAACAATTATTGTTGCTGACTCCTCCAAGTTTGATAAAATTTCACTTTTTCAGATTGCAAAGGTTGATGAAATCAAAAAGGTAATAAGCGACACAAATGTGCCTGATGAATATAAATCATTTTTCTTTGAAAACGGCACTCAGATATTTTGCAGTTTTGACTTTTCTGACCTTGAAAGAGAGGTTTGAAAGTAATGTCAATTGTACTTAAAAATGTTTCAATGAAATACGATGACTTTTATGCTTTGAAAGATATAAATCTTGAGTTGTTTGAAGGAAAAGTAAATGTTATTCTTGGCAAAAATGGATCTGGAAAGACAACTATAACAAAGATTATCAATGGAAGTATAGCGCCAACAAGCGGAAAGATTGTGATTGACGGAAAAGAATTTTCAACCCTCAATCCTATGGTTGCAAAATCGCTTGGAATATTTACTGTGCATCAGGAACTTTTGTACTTTCCACATCTTTCTGTTGCCGAAAATATCTTTATAGACAACAAGCCAAAAAATAGATTTGGATTTGTCAGCTACAGGACAATGATAAAACAAACATCAGAAATCTTGAGCAAAATGGGTGTATATATAAATCCAGAAGCACTCTGTAAAAACTTAGGACAATCACAGCTTCAGGTTATTGAAATTTGTAGAGCGCTTGTTCAAAACGCTAAAGTTTTGATTTTCGATGAGCCAACAGCAGGACTGACCACTTATGAAATAGAAAATCTATTTAGAATTATAAAAGAATTAAAACAGAAAGGAATTAATGTTATATTTGTAACAAATATGGTAGAAGAAGCGCTATCTATCGCAGACAGGATAACAATTTTACGCGATGGCAAGGTGGTTGCATCTGATAGTGTTACAAGTTTTAACCTTAACAAAGTAATATCTCTAATATTCGGACGCGTTGATAGAACATATCCAAAACTTAAAGTTGACAAAGGAGAGATTATTTTTAGCGTTAAAAATTTAACAAAACGTGGGATAATTGAAAATATTTCATTTGACGTAAGAGAGGGAGAGGTTTTTGGAATTGCTGGGCTTGTTGGGTCTGGGCGTAGTTTTTTGGCAAAGGCTCTTTTTGGTGCAGAAAAGCTTGATTCAGGTGAAATTTATATGAATGGAACTCTTTTGAAGATCTCAAGCCCAGCCGACGCAATAAAAAACGGTATAGCGTTTATGAGTGAAGACAGGATTGGAACAGGACTTTTTAAGACACTTAACATTGCAGACAACATCATTTCATCAAACATTTGGAACATAGCAAACGGATTCTTTGTAGATTCAACCCGTCAGGAAAAAATTGCTAATTTGTATATTAAAAAGCTTGGTATTAAGCCAAAAGAAATAAGTCAAAAGATTGCATTTTTAAGTGGTGGTAATCAGCAAAAGGTATTGATTGCAAAGTGGTTATTTTCGCGCTCAAACGTATTTATTCTGGATGAGCCAACAAAGGGTTTGGATTTGGCATCCAAGGTTGAGGTGTATAACATCATAAATGAGCTTACACGAATTGGTTGTGCAATCATTTTTATATCATCAGATTTTTCAGAACTGATTGGCATGTGTGACAGGATTTTGGTTTTGAGAGAAGGCAAAAAAGTTCATGAGTTTTCAAAGAAGGAAATGGATTATGATAGAATTTTAAAAAGTGCAATGGGAAGTTTAGAAAGCAAATAATAAAAAATCTTGATGGTATAACACCACCAAGATTAAAACTTTTCATTCTTCATTGTCATATTGTGGCATAGGATGATAAGGATGAGGCTTTTCCTTCTTTATTATAGTTGCCTTAAACTCTCTTATCATATCAAGCTTTTTGATTATGATATTTTGCTTTTGAATGAGCTTTTCTAAAATCTCTGCAACAAGCTTTTGAAGACTAAGCAGCTGTGAAAAATCCTCAGCTTTTGGAAGATCATGGCTCGCAACAACTCTTTTTATCTTCTCAGCCTCAGCATTCATAAGATTTGCAATCGCCATCTCTTCCTTTGCAATAGACTCTAAAATCTCATTTATAATTTCATCCCTTGGCTTTCTGACAAACTCTGGACCACTCAAAGCTATCATCACTTCCTTACTTTACAGACTTGCACTTGGCAGTTATCAACACTAAAAAGCATCCTTTGATTCTTCTTTTGTCTACTACCTCAAGATCAGCCCACTCAATATACATCTTAACATCGCAGCAGCCACAAAAGCTTTTGTGAGTTTCTTCCAAGCATTTGATGTTTATAAAAGCATCAACATCATGGCACAAATGTACATTGTGAACAGATTGCTGTGGGTTTGCAGCTGTGTACATCACATTTAAGTTTATTGTACCTGTAACAACTATTTTGTCACCAAGCGGTCCGCAGATTAGCTTGCACTTTTTTCTTGTAATTTGCATCACTACCGACGAAAAATCTTCTATCTCTGGCTTTGACTCTGGAATTTCAAACTCTGCCTTTGTCAGCACTTGTTTATAAACGTGTGTTTTTTTTACATCGTCATACTCATGTGGCTCAATTGTCCCTAAGTATGCACAACCTTTTTGTATTTCCATCTTTTTCTATAGACCTTTTTAACATAGTTCTAATGTTGATTTTATGGCAACTTCTCCTATTTTATGATACTAAATTTAGCCAAGTACAGTTGATAGTGCGCTATTTAATGTCGCCCAGATGAAAAGGACTGTGCATTTTTCAATTGTTCTTGGGTCAAGAAGTGATACTGTCACATCTTCAATCAGCACGTTGGGTTTTCCAACTAAAACATCGTTTAAAGTGATACCCAATGTCTGCAGAAGCTGTAATGTGTTTGTACCAGCAGGAAGCTTAAGCGGCACTTCGATGAATGTGCAAAATGGCTCAACATACAAAACTGAATGAACAGACTGCTCTGTGACATTGGCTGTGTATATAATCTTTTGTTTGAGCTCACCATCAACAACAATTTTCAGTCCAACAGGTGTAGGAATTACTCTCGAGTCTGTCACCTTTGCTTCAATTAAAACTGTGTTTATTTGCTCAACATCAGGTTTTTCCTGAGGAATTGTGAGTTTTTCTTCTACAATATATTCTGTGTTAGGGTTTGTCGGAAGTAAAGTTGGAAAGCTTGACGCATCAGCAATTCCGATTATGTCAACAAAATTTCTAAGCATTTTTTCTCACACCTCCATAAAATCAATTGTTCTAAGTTGGCAAGTAGGTTGCCAATAGCGCGTTTACTCTTACCCATGCAAAAAGTATTGTACATTTTTTGGCTTTTCTTGTGTCAATCTGGGATATAGAAAAGTCTTCTATAATAATATTTGGTGGTGCGCTGACTACATCATCCAAGGTAATTCCAAGGGT
Source organism: Caldicellulosiruptor diazotrophicus (assembly GCF_017347585.1). Taxonomy (NCBI): domain Bacteria; kingdom Bacillati; phylum Bacillota; order Caldicellulosiruptorales; family Caldicellulosiruptoraceae; genus Caldicellulosiruptor; species Anaerocellum diazotrophicum. The sequence continues at coordinate 387,319 of NZ_AP024480.1, read as the reverse complement.
TTGTAAAATGTTTAGCACATTCTGACCAGTTGGAAGATTGAGTGGTATATCTATAAAGTTGCAAAAGCCTGTTATAAACATTGCTGAGTGAATAGACTGTGTTGGCTCATTTGCAACATATGTTATCTTTTGCTTAAGTTCACCTTCGATAATTACTTTTAGCCCGGTTGGTGTTGCAATTGCATAGTAGTTTTTTATACTTGCCTCTACCATAACAGAGACAATTTGCTCCATCTCAGGCTTTTCTGCAGGTATTGTAACTTGTTCCTCTACCTCAAACTGGTTGTATCTGTCAAGAGTTGTAAGTGTGGGAAACTCAGATACATTTGCAACCCCTTCGATACTGATAAAGTTTTTGAGCATCAAACCATCATCTCCGTTTTTATTGTGTTTACATAAGTATAATATGAAATGGAGTAAAAATGTGTGAAAGGAATTTTAGAAAGAAAAGAAATAATGTAAAATGGCATAAAAAATGAAAGGGGTTTGAAATGTTAAAAGATTTGAAAAATGAGTATAAACTGCTAAATGAAGATGCATAATATGTATTAAAGAAAAGTAAAAGGAACAATCCCAGCAATGCCATCGCCTAATTTTTTCAGAGGGTTAAAAAATGGGATTATAATAAGCGTTTTATTGTGGATGGTTATAATTGTTTTGGTGAAGATTTTGTTTTTACTGTGTAATATATTTTGAAGATGAATTTATAAATCCCAATTCCTATTAAAGCACCAATACCATCAATCAACACATCAGTTGCTTTTGCCCCTCTGCCTGGAACAAATAACTGGTGTATTTCGTCACTTGCGGCATAAAAGAGGCAAAATATTAAAGAAAAAATAATTGCTTTGCAGCCCCTAATTCCACTTACTACAAATGCGTTAATAACCAATATGCCCAACACTAAGTACATTACTACATGGGCATATTTTTTTACAAGATTGTTGAGTTTAGTTATTATATTTTTTCTTGACTTTATGTAACTATTCGGTACAATCACCTTTTGTGTTGCTTTAATAATGTGCTTTGTCACACTTTTGCTAAAGTCATTAGACTTTGTCCCTGGCTGAGAGGATAGGAAAAAGATAATAAGCAACCATAAGATTACGGTTGCCCATGATATTAGAGAAATTGTTCTATTACTCATCCTTCTATAGTACCTCTTTCCTTGCTTATATATTATGAAACCAAACTTTTTTCGCATCTTTATTTGAAAATACATACATGTATCTATCAGAATAATATGTGACTTAGTTACATATTCCACTATCTTATCAAACTCAATGCTTTGCTAAAACAAAATAACATTTACATCTTCTAATGCTTCTTTCATAGAGCTAATTTTAAAATTGTAGTCTTTATTGACTGCAGAGTCAAAAGCTTTTACCCTTAACTTCTTGAGACTGCAAGATATTTATTATATCGTGACCATGGCTTAGTCCATCGTCTGAAGAGTAATCCTTCATAGGAATTCCTAAAACTGCTACCACCTTTGGAACATTATATTTTTCAATTGTCTTCATTAAATTGGAACAAAAAATACTTTTTCCTCTGTGCTTACTGTATAAAAAAACTACCACTACCACTTTATATGCTAAAACATGCACAAAAAGCTTCAACATCATAAAACATGTGAATATTTTCTTTTATTCTCTCTTCAGGCCAATCCCACCAATTTATTCTTAGGAGCTTTTCTCTAATCTCTGGCGGAAACCTCCACTTGATTAGTCGCGCAGGAACACCGCCAACAATCGAATAAGGTTCCACATCTTTAGTTACTACAGCTCCTGCTCCTATCACAGCGCCATCTCCAATTTTTACACCTCTCAAAATAATTGCGTTTGCCCCTATCCAAACATCATTACCAATAATGGGTACTTCCTTATTTATTTCCAATTTGCTAATAATTTCTGAATCTGAAATAAATTTTAACTTTCTTTCGTACAAAAATGGGTGTGTCGAAACCAAATGATATGGATGCTCTGAGATCTCTATTTTTACACTGGGACCAATAGAGCAATACTTTCCAATTATACCACTTTCTATAACAGAACCACAATTTACATACGTATAATCACCAATAATAACATCCTTACCTATATGTACATCTTTATAAACCATTGTATTTTTCGATAATTTGCATTTTATGTCAACATTCACTGAATAAATTTTTGCACCATATTTTTTATAAAAATAAATTTGTTTAATCTTCAGCTTTATAAATCTTGGTAGCAAAACTTTAATATCCATTTATGAAGTAATCACCCCTTTAGTACATTCTTATTAGATTATTCTGTCAAATTAGATAAAATTAAACTTCGTCTATCGAGAGAAAACTTTTAATATTTTATATCTCATCCATCTCAAAATTAATTTAGTGTTACCCAGAACATTATTTTTTTGCAACCTCATTGTGTTTTTTAATAATTTTTTAAAGTAATCTTTATCAACGTATTTAAAGCCTAGCATTTTCAACTTAGCAAATAACTCATTGTAACCATATTTTTACTCATAAGGTAAATGTAATATGTGCAGATACATATCACCTTCCGTAAAATTGTAACATTTTGGAGATGTCCAAATCCTTTTTATAAACTTATTAGCTTCATTGTTTTCAAACCCCAGTTTGTAGTATAAAAAACTGAGTGTTTGAGCCTCTTCGTTAAACTTTAGTTTCTTCTGTTTATTTCTCTCTAACATGATAGGAAATAGATTTGTAAATTCTTTATATACCTCTACTATTACTTCTTTTTTTGCAGCAACAATTTCTCCTCCGTAATACCTTGGAACACAATCAAGCTTTATATTTAAAATATCTTCATAAACCTCTTTCATTTGTTGTCGACTCAAACCATTAACTACTTGAGAAATATCATATTCAAGACAATATAATAATATCTTATGCTGTTCCCGTTTTTTGAGCATTTCACCCAGATCATTATTTATTATGCAATCACAGTCAAGTATAATAAAATTATCATCCATACAATATTTTTCATTTGTCGTTACATATTTAAATACATCAAATATGTAAAACTGATTTCTCCACGCCGAAAAATAATCTTGTGGAACTTCATATGTTAATGGCAATGTAACAACTTCTATCTCTTCTTTTTCAAGAAACTTTTTCAGATCAAAGCCATCCAAATTATTTGGAATCAACTCTTTATTTATATTGGTGAAAAATAAGTATTTTACATCATTTCTTTCCTTATTAAACAAAACCGCTGAATAAAAAAACACTGCAACACATTTCCAATATATTTTCTGAAAAATATAAGAAGATGATTTTAAATCCACCTGTGGATAATAACTTTCTTTTCCTTTTTCTTCTAAATAAAGCCACGTGCACAGATATGTAGTCATCTATCAACCTCTCCTTCTAAGAACATTTACCTATTTTGACATACTACGGATTAAAAATTTGAACAATTATATTTTATTCATAAGATAATAACTTTGAGCTCAAATTTACTTAACTCCAGCATTTATTTCTTCAACGATGGTCACCAATTCACACCAGTTTAGTACATCATATTTTATTAACTCCAATAACTCTTTCAAATACAAATAATTCGTACTTTTTTCCCATGCCCAGTGGATCGTTATTGGGATAATTAAATTCTTGTCTTTTAACTTTGTTCTTTGAATTGCCCTCATAATATCCTTTGCCACACTATAATACGGAAAATATGATGGTAAATATAGGCTCTCCCCTATAAATACTCCCATAATTGGCTTTAACTCTGGCATCGTTGATAATGTTAACGGTCCCTCGCAAATAATTTTAAAATATTTCTTTAATACGTTATAATTATTCTTTGATAACGCATTAAAGGGTGGAATAAATACGTCCGGTAATTTTAACTCATTTTCTTGGAAAAATGCATATGTTTTTGCTAGTAAGTTCTCTAACTCAATATCACTATAATAATTGATTTCACCTAGTTTTTTGCCGGACTCATAATAATTATAATGATTAAAACCATGCAATGCATAGTTTAAATTCAATTCTTTAATTGCCTTAATATAATTTTCATCAATCGGATTGAATTTTGGTTCATAAAAACTCAAAAAAGGAGTTAAACCTATCACATAGTCAACGTTATTGCTAACCATGATATTATGAAATTCATAAAATTCACCTAACCCTAAATCCCACCTTGGAAAATCATCAACTCTTATCAAAAATCTTAATTTGCCATTTGGTATTAAATCTATCAAACTTTGCTTATATAGATACTCATCACATTTTTAGACATATTTATGAAAAAACCTAATCATTTTCAGAGGTAAAAAATCCATAACCAATGTTAAATTATTTAAACTTATTTGACTGTTAATATTGTAGTATCTTTTTGTCTTTTCTATATCAATCTGCAACATAAAATTTTGCCCCCCTAATTAGTTTATAACATATTCCCCCTCTGTAAAGCATCCTATAACTACTCTAATAAAGATTTGGCATAAACCTCTCAATTAACACATCCCAAACAAAATATTTCTCTACAGTTTTTATTGTATTCGTAACAATCTTCCTTTTAAGTTGGCATCATTAACCACTTTTATAATTATATCAACCCATTTATTTACATCTAAATCATTGACGATAAATCCATTATAACCATTTTTAATCAATTCTATTTTCATTGTACCCCCATTACATAAACATATTACTGCTACAGTAAATTACATAATTTTATGTAAAATTACACCATAAATTTCATAATAACCTGGTAAAATAAACACGCATGCAGATTTATAAAAATTGATTACTTCATTTTGTTTTGCAGAATAACAATTTCCTACATCGTTAATTATCTCTAGATCTTAAGCATACTCAAAAAAATATTCTTTTGTTTTTTCTTCTCCATTGTCAACATTATCATGTGAAATTCTCTATTCTTCTTTTTTTATAATTTACCAATAACATCTAATAAAAACGTGAAATTTTCTTCCACATCAAAACTTCCAATCCAAAACAACTAAGTTATACTTTTCCATTAAATCTTCCTTATAAGATCTTTCTTCGTCGTTCAATATCACGCATGATCTGAAATTGTGAATCTAACGTTTTCTTTCCTGTTTCATTTAATAATTATACAACAAACATAAGGAAGTTTCTTCCTCAAAAGTTCTTTTGATATTTTACTGTTTGTCTTTATTGTATAATGAAACTTTAACAATCCCATTTACGAATCTCTCAATAAATTTTGCAAATAGAATTTCTTTCTCAAATAAAATACTCAACGAATTTTTCCCCATTCTTTCTATCCCTATCTTTTTTATTTCTTCAACATATGCCACTATCTTGTCTGGGGTCAAATCCTCATCTCTAAATCCATTATATCCATTTATTACTAAATCGTATTCGCTCCCATCTGCTTTACCGCAAATTATGGGTTTTTGATGAATCATGGCTTGGTTCAATGCTAAACCACCTTGATAAGGCATAACAAAAATATCAGCAGCTTGGAAATAACTGTCTACATCTTCGACTATTCTACCAATAAATATTACATTATCTATCTTTTTGTTAATTACATATTTCTTATAATAATCCATGTCATTGCCATCGCCTACAATAATCAGGATGCAATCAGAAAGTTTTTTCATGGAATCTAACAGAATTTCTAGTTTTTTTTCTTTGATCATAGCTCCACAATAGAGTAGAACTATTTTCTCATCTAAATTCATTTTTCTCCTTATTTCTACCGCCTCTTGTTCTGCTTTTTCTATGTTCTTTAATATGTTCTCTTCATTTATAGTGTTATAAACTACTATAATCTTGTCGTCTTTTATGTCTAATTTATTTAAATATTTTTTAGATGATGTACTATAAGCGAAGAAAACATCTACATTCTTATATAACAACTTTAATAGCAATCTTTTTATGAGACTTTTCTTCTCTTCCCATCCCAGAACCCATGCAATAATTTTTATTTTTAAGACCTTAGAAAGTAACACAATTATCCAATTACTGATATTGCTAATTATACCCTCAAATACTATAACATCAGGTCTTATTTTTAATATAGTTGAGAAAACTTTTTTATTTAGTCTTATATTTCTATTAAATAAACTAATTTCAATATATGGACAATATATCTTATTGTTCAAATCAACTTTGTCAAACTTTTTTCCACTTCTTCCGGTTTGCTGTTTCGTTTCTCCGAAAGCAAAAAATACTTCGATATTCTTTTTCTCTAATTCAATTTGAACTCTTCTAAAAAACTCTTCTCTGTAAAAAGGAATAAAACGTTGAAAAATTAAACATTTCATTCTACCACTCCCGTTTATTTAACTATGTAAGTCACCGTAAAACAATCGCATTATCTTTCTCCGCAGAATATGTCCCACAAAATTAAATCGTGTTTTGTACTCTCTCAAATGTCTAATAATTTCCAATTTTAATCTTTCTACCTTTCCCCTACATAACTTTGTGTAAAATTTGCTACAGCCCTCTTAAATATAATATTTGAACTATCTACATTCTATCACCTTAAGACTACCAACAACATCTGCAATAATGCCTACTAAGCCAGTAGATTTTTTAAAAGTTAAAGGAATATTATTTAATAGGGCTTTAATGACGATTATATTAAATATTTTCTTACTTACTTACTTACTTACTTACTTAGATTAACAGTAGGACTCGCATTAATAACTTTTCACAAATAATTTTTTGTGACGAGCTACTCTGCAGTGCTACCTTATTTCTTATTTTTTCTTTATGAGTGATTTATTAATTTGTTTGCTGTATTTTTTATTTAATAGCTTATTATAAATGGAAATTGTTATTTTTTTGCATCTTATTTGTCAGCTATTTTATTAATACTTTTATTCAACATCCCTATAAAACTATTTTCTCTAAAATTTCTAAAATATAATCTTCATATAAACTTCTACACTTTTATAAAGCGGGCAATTACCAGTTTTAATACATCTGGTAGAAGATCAAATATTTCGTTTTTTATCACTTTCACTTTTCTTGCTAAAATGTCTTTCTCAAGTAATTCAATATCTTGTTTGTTCATCTTTATTATACGAGTATTTTCAAAAATATCTATTATTTGCTTTTTTCTGTCTTCGATATTTAATTCCTTTTCAGCATATCTTCTTGCCTTTTCTTTAAATATCTTTAACACTCCAAAGTTGTCGATATAGTACATCATTGCTCTTGCCAATTCTTCTTCATCGCATATAGTTAAAGGCCAATAATATCCGTCGGCTCTACAATATATTTTCTTAACTTTCACTAACTTACCAACTTCCTCATTTATTATCTCATTCATTGGAGCATAATCAGTCGCAATTACTGGTAGCCCACACGCTAAAGCCTCATAAATTGTTAAACCCAACCCATCAAGATATGTAGGGTATACATAGACATCGCCCAAATGATACAATCCTGGAGCTGTTACAGTTTTATTAATTATTTCAATATTGTAGTCATTAATATTTGCCGACAAAAAATTCAAATCACGTTGTGTATGTACTATTAATTTTGATTTTTCATAAAGTCTATTTTTGATAAAAGTTTTTATTAAAAGATCTGTACCCTTTCTATTGGACATGCCTGCAGAGTGAAAAAATACTAATTCACTGTTTCCTTCTTTTTCGATTGGTCGAAATAGTTCACAATCAACGCCCCATTTAACATAAAAAGCTTGAGGATGGTTACTAAAGACTTCGTAATGCCTTTTTGTATTGCAAATCAAAAAGTCATATAAGTAAAACTCACGAATGCTGTCTTCCTTATAATAATCTACATATGTTCCTATTTTTATCTCAGGAAAAAATTTTCTTAACTTAATTACTACATCTATTTCTCTTTGTTCATTAAAAAAGACCACATCTATATTATTCTTTAACAACCACTTTTTAAAATGCTCCCATATTATTCGAGTACCACCTATTCGATAGCCCCATGTAACTTTGTAATTAGTCCATGGTAACATTTCTTTTTCATATTTTTCACCACCTCTCCCATATACATACACATCATGTTTTTCTTTAAGAATATCTATATATGTTTTAGTTACATATGCCGCTCCTCTTTCCATCCATACTGATACAAATCCAATATTCATTGTTTTTTCTCCTTTCATTTTTGCAATATTGAAAAGACAAATTTACAAAATTTTATTTACGTAACTTTATTTGGATTTACAAATCTATTTCACTATTTCAATCCATTCATACAAATCACTCTTTCCATTTTGAATTATCTCTAATATCAACTTACATATCTTTGTATTGTTGTATTCCTCTAATAATTTGCTTTTTAAATTATTTGCTATTGTTTCTCTTTCTTCGTCATTATGCAAGTAATAGTTAATAAATTTATCAAGTTCATCTATGTTCCTATATACAACAATATCTCTTCCTATTTCAAATAAATGCTCTATACCTGGAAAATAATTGCTAATAAAAAATGTTCCAAATGTCCCATAATGCATTAATCTATCACTAAAGTAACCTTCTATATTAAAGAAATTATTCGCTCCAACTCCAATTTTTGTTCTTTTGATTACATTAATATATTCAGTCCCTCTTATATAAGGATTAAACCTTCCTTCTAAAATATTTTTCTTCAAAAACATTAAAAATCTTTTATCCCAAAGTAATAGCTTTTCAATTGTTCCGAAAAAACTCACATCCTTTCTATTTAAAAGATAATAAATAACTTCCCTTCTTTCAGATGAGATTTGCTTGTAAAAATTCCCTGTAAAAACAATATCAAGATCCTTTGTAACTATTGAATTATATTTATTCGCTAAGTCTGGATCTACTGGGTTGATAATATAAGATCCAACCTTTGGTCTACAAATAGAATAATATTTTCGCAACATTCTACCTTTCGAAGTCATAAAGAAAAAATCTACGTATGGTAATAAGTATTTTAAAAACTCAGGAGGATTAACACATATATCACCAAACCACAGAGAGGTAACTAATCGTTTTCTTTTAATTTCTCTTAAAGTATCTGGTAAAATCAGTTCACCTTTTCCGATAAACACTATATCGAAATTATCAGTGCATCTTTCTAAAATTTCTTTATTCATTCTTTGTAGACCATACTTTTTAGCATAACTTCTATAATCAAAATTCACGACTTCTACTCCATTTCTGATAAACCCTTTATTAAAAATAATATCGCCACCCAATTCATGATCTTCAAATATTCCAATATGAAAAATTCTCACTGATTTAGTTGCCTCCTTTCAGTATCTGCATTAACTCTTTCTTTATTAATCAACCCTATCAAAAACATCAGATATGCATAACCTATTCTCTGTATAAAAAATGGTTGAAACAATGCTGTCACACAAGAATTAATTAGTGCCACAATATAAGGTAATGTTTCATGGTTAAAGTTATATTCAATATTGTTTGAACTTTTGCTTCGCAAAAATCTACTGAATGCGAAATATATCATCAGTAAAAACAAAGTAAACCCAATTAATCCTGTATCCCTCAATATTTGAACAAAATCATTATGGACAGTAAATAAGTCAAATGGATTTTGATATCCTATTCCTGCTCCAAATAAAGGAAATTTTTTAAAAATATAAATTGAAGAACTTAATAAAATTTTTCTCGTTTCAAATGCTATCATTAATCCTTCATTTTTTAGTTTTATACCATAAACTTTTTGGTAATTGAAATAATTAATAAGTATCTCTAAGGAGAAAAAAAGAAGCAAACCTGATACAAAAACATTTTTAATTACTCTCAAGCTCTTTTTCGTATATCTAATATAAATGATGAACCAAATAAGAATTGTCATCAATAGATTTAACCATATTGTTCTATAATTTGATATGATGATAGCAATTGTTAACATTCCAAACAAGAAAATATGCTTCTTTTTTGTTTTATTATGTATAACTTCCCATAATAACAGATTAAAAGGTAAAAAAAGAATTGTTCCATATACGTAGGAAATATATCTTCTAGTGTCTATATATTGATTGATCGTGAATATGTCATCTCTGTAACCTTTTCCCATTACTAAATTAAATATAGCATAGAAACTAATCAAAAAACCGCTTGTAAAAATTAAAAATCTTTCAATTTTGGGACTATTAAAGTTTGAAATAATTATGAATAGTAGTGAATAATATACATATATTCTAAGATAACCAAGTACGGCATTTTTATCATTACCCTGATACATAATTGAATATAGAGCATTAAACGTTATGTATAAAATCCATAAATTCAACCCAATTTTGCACACATTACTTCTTCTGAAATTTAAATAACTGAATAACATCTTTAACCCAATTGGACTCAAAAAATACAGCAATAACAGAACATCTAAAATATATATGTCAATTCCTCTGATTGTCATTACTATGTAGTCATTAACTACATGGGGAAGTACAAGTATAAGTGCAATTATAATACTTGATAGAACCATATCATAGGTTATATGCTTTAACACTTTGTTTCTCATCATTCCTATTAATTTCCTCCTAATTCTACTTACTATATGGATTTTTACATTTAATCTTACGACTTTCGTTTAAAGTTTCCATGCATCTAAAAAATACCAAATATCTCAATTATTTATGCTTTGTAAGATAGTAAGGAAAATGCTCTAAAAGAATGATAATATAGAAAACTAATGAATATTCTATTCTATCTTTTAACTGATTCTAACTTCCAGACCACCAATTCCTTATTTTCCTTTTTAACTGTCTCATTTTCTTTTGCCATGGATAAACTACGTCCCTAAAACTATATCGGTAATTAAAATACTCATTTATTTTATTATCATCAAATTCAATAAACTCGTCCTCCTTTATAACAAATCTTTCACAGTCCCGCGATAATTTATGTGGTTTATAATTTCTTTTCTGAAGATGAATATATGCAAATTCTCTCTTTTTGATTTCTGATTGCGTAATGAAATATTGATATATTTTTCCTCTGTCATATACGAAAAACTGATAGCGATAATTCCTTTCTTGGATTGTTAGTGTCAATTTTCTCCTTTCTGGAACAATATTAGCAATAAATTCATCATGAAATTGTGGAATTTTATTGAATTGCAATATCTTAAAGATACCATTCCACTCATCAAACCCTACTGTTTTTTTATTAGCGAACACATCTTTATATGATATTGAGGGATGATATAATCGAAAATAGTTATTAACTTCTTCCATGTTCCTATACATTGTTAAATGTCCTCTACATAACACTCTAGTATATTTGTTAAGAATCTCAACCGCTATAAATTTGTTTAGATCTCCAAAAATAACATCAATGTCGCAATATCCCCACCAATCGTAACCCTTTAAAAACTCATTAAACATATATCCTTAAGCTGGCTTAAAATCGCATAGTTTATATGGATATCTCAATTGTATTTTTAAATCCTTAAATTTACCCTCAATAAACCTTACTAAGTCGTTAAATGACAAATAATAAGAAATCACGTTAGGTGGCAGTCTGTAAGAATCTTTAATTTTTCTATCAGTAAAAAAATGAAATAATAGTTTTGCTGATTTTTCATAGACTTAAGCACTAAATCAAAATAACTCGGAAATTCGCCATAATAAGGTATAATAATTCCTATTTTCAATATATAACTCCTCCACTTAAAGCAATTCCTATATGTAGGTGGTCACATAAAATTGCTCAAATTTTATCTATTTTACAACTTCCAAAATATGTTAATAGATAATCCTTTTATTCTCTCACTTTTGTTTTTATCAATTAAATTAATTACAATACTTTAATTCTAGATAATTCTAAAAATAACCACACAAAATGTTCATAACAAATACTTAAACATCTACTTACTTTCAATTTCTCGTCCATTTTAATACTAAAACACTTCACATTATCGCATTATCTTTTACTTAATAAGGCAAAAATCTGTCTACCCTCTTGTTTAACTACATTATTTTAAACCATCAATAGAAAAATTCAAGAGCTACACCCCAAGATACTTTTATATATTTCAAAGTTATATTTTTCCAACCATATATTTTTTATCTGCACAGTATTCTTATATACTATCTTACAAGCTAATTTATCTATGATATAAGCAATATTATTTTTTTCACACGGATCAAACAACCGTCCATTTACCCCCTCTTCTACAATCTCAGGTATACCACCCAAATTACTCGCTAAAACTGGAGTTCCTACACTAAATGCCTCCAATAAAACCATCGGAAATCCCTCGAACCACAAACTTGGAAAAACTAAGAATTTTGCTTTTCCAATTAGTTCTAAAACCTTTTCCCGCTTTTGTGGTCCCAAATATTTTGTATTCTTCAGGTTATTTTTCTGAATAAACTTTATTACCTCATCTCTTAAAGGCCCATCACCTACTATCAAAAGTTTTACCTCATCATTTAATTCTTTCATTGCCTGCAACAAAGTCATTATTCCTTTTTCATATGAAAGCCGTCCAACAAAAATAATGTAATCTTCTTTTTCATAAACTGGTTTTATATCTTCTTCAAAAATAAAATTTGGCTTTACCGCAATCTTTTCAGCAGGTATTCCAAATTTAACGAATATATTTTTTGAAAAGTTAGTCAGTGCTATAAATTTATCTACATGATCGAATATATTTTTTCTCTTATAAATTGTATTTACCAAAGCAAGAACTACATTTCGCATCCAATCATAGGTGCAATCAGACGTTATTGCATTTATTATGCCCTTATCAAGACACTTCGTACATATCTTATTTTTCTTATAATCGTAAAACGTAGAATTGGGACATATAAATCTATAGTTGTGTAATGTTTGTATAACCTTTGCGCCACTTTCTTTTGCTGCAACATATACAGAAGGAGATATATATGGGAAAATATTATGGCAATGAACTACATCAATTTTATTTTCTCTAACTATCCTTTTCACATCTTTATAAGTTTTTCTGTTAAATATCATATTTTTCACTAAAAAAGGTAACTGAAAAAGAGAAATATCTGAGTTATGAAATGTGTATTCATAAACTTCAATTCCATTTTCACGCAGTAATCTTTTTTCTTGCTCAAATACTCTATCTTCACCACCATATTGGCGATAAAATTCATGAACAAGTAAAACTTTCATCCCGAATTTATCTCACCTTTCAAATTTTCATTTTTTGGTAGCTAAAAGTTTGATAAATTTCAAGTTTGTATATAGATATCTTCTCCATAATCTCCTGGGCTCCTTTATAAGCCTATACAACCATTCAAGCCCCATTCTTTGCATCCACAACGGAGCTCTTTTAATTTTACCGGCGTGCATATTAAACGCTGCACCAACTCCTAACATCACAGCATTTATCTTTCCTTTATTCTTGCTCATCCAAATTTCTTGCTTTGGACAACCAAGGCTAACGAATAATATCTGTGTCTTGCTTTGATTTATTTCTTCCAAAATCTTTTCTTCCTCTTCTGGTGTGAGGTCCCTAAATGGTGGAGAATAGGAATAAGTAATTTTCAAAGCATTGAACATTTTTTTTAGATTATCTATAAGTGCATTCAAAACATCCTTTTCACTTCCGTAAAGCCCTATCTTCAAATTATTTTCCTGAGCATATTTACAAATTTCCAACATCATTGATGGTCCATCAAGTCGCTCTTGTTCATGTTCCCCCTTCCTTTTTAGCCACCAGACTAATGGCATTCCATCCGGGCAAACTATGTCTGCTGAATTTACAGCTTCTTTCACCTTCTCCGATTCAACACACTCAATATCCATATGGACGTTTGCAAAACAAACAACTCTACTCTCATTTTTTCGTGCCCATATACCTATCTTTTCTAATAGTTCTTTTTTGCTTATTGAATGTAATTTCATATTATTAAGCAAATATTCTTTCATAGTATTGGTTCACCTTTAAAAAGTATTTACTCTACTTTCCATTCAGTTTTATTATTGCTAAAAAAGTTTTGAATATTAAGTACAAATCCAAAAGCAGATTCTTTTTAACTACATACTCATAATCCATCTTCATCCACTCATTATACCTAACATCATTTCTATTGTGAGTAATCTGCCAAATACATGTTAAGCCTGGTTTTACTGAATGTCTTATATGATGCTCAAATTCACAGCCGAGAGCTTCTCTCGTTTCCAATGGTCTTGGTCCTACTAAGCTCATCTCTCCTTTTAAAACATTTATTAATTGAGGAAGCTCATCAAGATTTAGCCTTCTTAATATTTTCCCTACCCTTGTTATTCTTGGGTCATTGGTTATCTTAAAAACAGGTCCGTCCATTTCATTATACTTCATTAATTGATCTTTCATTTTATCTGCATTAGGTATCATAGTTCTAAACTTTATAAGTTTAAATCTTCGACCATTTAGCCCAACACGTTCTTGAACAAAGAATACAGGTCCACCTGGAGAATCAATTTTTATAAATATTGCAATTAATAAAAACAGTGGTGCCGTAAGTATAAGGGCTATCAATGATATTAATATATCAAGTACTCGCTTTGAAAACATATAAGCAAAGCTTGTTTCAACTGGCTTGAATTCAAATACAAGATTATTGTCATCAACACTTAATTGAACTTTTTCAACACCTATGTTATTCTTATAAACAACCCTCAGTTTCCGTCCACTTGCTTTACAAATTTCAATAATTTTCTTTAAAAACTCATTATTTAATTCAAACTCTGATAAGAGAACAACTTCGTCTACTATTGAATATTTTATCAAACGACAAAGATTATCTATTGTGTACGAACAAAAATTTTCATTCTTAGAATTGAGCTCAATCGTAGTTATCTTGTTTTTTTTGTTATAAGAATTCAAAAGATTGCTGTTTTTTATCAATTTGATATCTTCGCTTGTTCCTATAACAACAAAGTAATAATCTCTTATTAAAGATTTAAACAAAATATTCTCAATTTTGATAAGAAGAATTTTTAGAGCAATACCAACCAAAAAGTAAATTAGTATAAAAGTACAAATCACAATTCTGCTAAGACCCAGTTTTGTAATAAAATCTATACAAGATACATAGATAAATATAGCCAATGCTCTTTTCGACGTATTTAAAACAATCTCTTTTAGTCCAATTTTATCTGAACTTAATTCTTTTGAAACCTTGATTACTAATATAAACCAAAACAATATAATAAGACCATAAGTCAAAAAATATAATTTCTCATTAAAAAAATCAACTTTGTTGAACCTAAATCGATAAGCTGCAAAATATGCCAAAGTTAATGCAACAAACCCTGCTAAATTATAAAGTAATTTCCTCCATATCTTTACTTCATCAGGCATTTGAGGTCTCTCCCTTTTATCTATAATTCTCAACGTACCATTCATATGTCGACCTCAAACCATCATATAAGCTAATCTTTCTCTCCCAACCAAGGCTTTTAAGTCTGCTTATGTCAAGTAGCTTCCTCGGCGTCCCGTCTGGCATATCAGGGTTGAATACTATTTCACCCTTATACCCCAAAATTTCTTTTATCATGTTAGCTAACTCTGCAATAGAGACCTCTTCGCCGCTTCCCACGTTTATCCATAATTCATCATCGTAATTCTTCATCAAGAATAGACAAGCATCAGCTAAATCATCTACATGTAAAAATTCTCTTAAAGGTTTCCCAGTTCCCCACACTTCAACATAGGGTTTGCCTTGGATTTTAGCTTCATGAAACTTGCGAATCAAAGCAGGTATCACATGCGATGAATTCAAATCAAAATTGTCATTTGGGCCGTACAAATTTGTTGGCATACAACTTATAAAATTTGCACCATATTGTCTTTTGTAGTACTGACACAGTTTAAGCCCTGCAATTTTAGCTACCGCATATGCTTCGTTTGTAGGTTCCAAATACCCAGAGAGTAAATATTCTTCCTTCATTGGCTGAGGACATTCTCTTGGATAAATGCAAGAGCTTCCCAAGAACAATAATTTTTTTACTCCATACTTGTAAGCACTGTGTATTACATTGCACTCAATCATTAAATTCTGATATATAAACTCTGCAGGATATGTCCTGTTTGCATGAATTCCTCCAACTTTTGCAGCAGCCAGAAAAACATATTCTGGTCTTTCCTTTTCAAAAAATCTCTCAACCTCTTCCTGGCGAGTCAAATCAACTTCTTCTCTGCCTTTCAAAACAAGGTTTGTATAGCCTTCTTTTTGTAGTCTTCTTACTATTGCAGAGCCAACAAGCCCTCTGTGACCTGCAACAAATATCTTGCTCGACTTTTCCATCTTTTAAGACCCCTCATTCTAAATATGATGGTTGATAAGCATAGCCATTTTCTTTGTTGAAAAGCTCTCTTTCAGCTTCTTTTAAATCGCTTTCCATCATAATTTTTACAAGCTCATCAAACGTAACTGTTGGCTGCCACCCAAGAACCTGTCTTGCCTTTGTTGCATCACCAACTAATATATCAACTTCGGTTGGTCTGAAATATCTTGGATCAACTTCAACCAGAACTTTTCCTGTTTTTGCATCTATCCCCTTTTCATCTACTCCTTGTCCAACCCATTCGATATCTATATCAACATACTTGAAAGCCTTCTCTACAAACTCCCTAACACTATGTGTCTCACCTGTGGCAATTACATAATCATCGGGTACATCATGATTCAATATCATCCACATAGCCCTTACATAGTCTTTTGCATAGCCCCAGTCTCTTTTTGCATCAAGATTGCCCAAATAGAGCTTATCTTGCAAACCATATTTAATCCGAGCAACTGCTCGGGTTATTTTCCTGGTTACAAAAGTCTCGCCCCTAATAGGTGATTCATGATTGAACAGTATTCCATTGCATGCAAATATCCCATATGCTTCACGGTAATTAACAGTGATCCAGTAAGCATACAGCTTTGCAACAGCATATGGACTTCGTGGATAAAATGGTGTGGTTTCTTTTTGAGGAATCTCTTGAACTTTTCCAAACAATTCACTTGTTGATGCTTGATAGAATCGTGTTTTGTTTTCAAGCTTCAGAATTCTAATTGCTTCAAGAAGTCTTAGAGTGCCGAGCGCATCTGCATTTGCGGTATATTCAGGTGATTCAAATGAAACTTTTACATGACTTTGAGCGGCTAAATTATATATTTCATCAGGCTGAACTTCCTGGATTATCCTAATTAGGTTTGTGGAATCTGTTAAATCGCCATAGTGCAGGTAAAAACGTTGGTTTTCAACATGCGGGTCTTCATAAAGATGGTCTATTCTTTGGGTATTAATTAATGAAGTACGTCTTTTTATACCATGAACTTCATAACCTTTTTCAAGCAAAAACTCAGCTAAATATGCACCGTCCTGACCAGTTATCCCCGTAATTAATGCTCTTTTCATAAAAACACCTTCTTTTAAAATCACTTATATTTGAAATATAGCTCCATCAATCTTTTCTTTTGCTCAGGTGATAATCTTTGTTTTAAAATCATAACCCCTCGTTGTATAGCTTCATTCTTCTTGCCTGATTTGTAGAGGCTAACAAGTTCTTTTATCTCACCCATTGACATAACAGAAAGAACAATCTTAGCAGCTTCTAATTGGTCAGAGGTTGAAATACTCAATCTGTCCTGTTTTGGCGAAGAAGAGTTTTGTTCATTTTTAGGGGTATTTTTGTTTAAGCTACTCTGGAATTTATTATTTGTGTTTGCAGCATTAGATAGTTCTTGGCTTTTAGAATCCTGGTTGCCAGTTTTGCCTTTAATCTCATTGGTTGCTGGCAAGTTTTTATCAATAGCAGGTTTTGAAGGAGTGACTGCTGCGTTACTACCTTCTGCCTGTGCCAAATCCTTTTTTAGCTTGTCCTGGTCATAAACAGCACTTTGAACATCTTTGGCAATGTTCTCATCGTTAATTAGGCTGCTAAGTTCTTTGTTCAGACTTTTATCATTTAAAAGTTCTTTTACCATCTCAGGAGGCAAAACTGAGTTCAAGGCTTTTTCAAAAGCTATTGCCAAAATTATTGCAATTAAAATAAGTGTGATTCCCACTATCATCAAAAGAGTTTTTCTTCGTCTTTTCAACTACATCACACCTTTTAAAACTTTTAAAAGAAGCCTTGAGGCCTCAAATCCAGAGACCTCAAGGCATATTCTATTTTTTCATTTCTGTATTGTAACCTACTTATGGTCTTTATTTTACCAATGCTCTTACAATAACTGTTGCAACCTCAGCCCTTGTTGCGTTTGCCTTTGGTGCAAATGTATTATTGCCTCTTCCTTCCATAATTCCGTTTTCAACAACAACAGCCACATACTTCTTAGCCCAAGTTGAGATGCTTGAGTCATCTGTGAAGTTAAGCGTTGGTATAGCAGATAGAGAAACTTTTCCTACTTTGACAAGTGCGAGTGATATCATCTTTGCCATCTCTTCTCTTGTAACCGGTGCGTTTGGTACAAACTCGGTCTCGCTTCTACCACTAATGATTCCCAAGTTATACAGTGTTGCAACGTACGGATAGAACCAATCTGATTCTTTTACATCTTCAAATTTAGATACAGCTTGTCCGCTTGTGTCAAACTGGAATGTCTCAACAACCATCTTTGCAAACTCAGCTCTTGTAACATTGTTGTTTGGTCTGAATGTGCCATCTGGATAGCCATCTGTTATGCCTTTTGCAGATATTAGCTGAACATTCTTATAATACCAAGCATTTGAGTCTACATCTGAATATGTCTTGTTATAGTTGCCTACATAGTATGTGCTAAGAGACTTTCTTTCAACCAAAAAGCTATTTGTTGTTGATACATATATACCTGGAACAATCTCTGTTTTACCATCTGATACTCTATAAACAGATACCTTTGATTCATCTGCAATCTTGCTGTTGAGCTTGAGTAGTAACACAACTGGCTTGTCAAATTTATCTTGGACATTATCTCCTACAACAATATTCACATCCACTGCTTGAGAAAGTGAGTTTGATATCTGTTTTGGTGTGATTTTAAGTTCAAATTTGTCTTTAGTTAAAGTAGATACTGGAACTACAATACTTGCATTCTGTGTCTTTATAAGTAAATTTGCTATCTTATTATCGCTCTTTATTTTATCGATAGATTCTTTATCAAACATAACAGATGTATCTTTATTTGATGTTGCATTAATAGCAACTGAAACACCCACAAGATTTAATGACTTTTTAACAACTGAATTAGAAATTTGAATACCTGATGCGATCTCATTTGTTTTTGACATAGCCAAAGCAATGTCGTTAGCACTTACTTTAAATGTCACTTTTGATGCATCTTCACTTTTTTGTGGAGTTACTGCAGTTGCCTCATAAGCTCTTAACAATAAACCTACTGCTTCGAATTTAAGGCTTTCAAGCTTAAGTGATTTTTCGACATTTGATATCGATTGTTTTTGAACATTTGCCGCAACAACATTAATAGCATTTGTCAAACCATTTACAATAGATTTAACTTGTGAAACATCAGAAATTTTATCAAGAGCAGTTGCCACTTTTCCTGAAATTTCTTTTAAACTTGAGACTGCTTCCTCAGTATTTTTTACAGTTGCCAAAACTGATGATAATGTATTAACAACCTCCCTTATCTGAGCAGTATTACCCTGTGCTATAGCTTCATCAAGTTTTTTAGACAATTCTGTTGTAGTTGTTGGCTGGGTTTGCTGGCTTGGTTGTTGAGCTGGTTGAGTTGTTTGCTGTTGTTGCTGGCTTGTTGTAGGTTGAGTAGTAGTTGTTCCTCCACCTGTGCCTGGTACTGTTCCACCACCTGTTGATGGCACGCTTTCAACATACAAAAGACCAAGTGCTTGAAGTAGCGCTTTTGCGCCAAGTTTTTCTGTCGGGTCTGCAATGGAGTTGACTGCATTGACTATTGTTTGAAATGCATTTCTCAAATTAGCTTTATTTTCTTCTCCAGTGATTTGATTACCCAAAACTCCATTCAGAAGGTTAAACAAATTGTTGAATCCTGTATCATATACGTTGAAGTTACCATTTAAATCATATTTTATAGGTTTTAAATCTGATGTAGAAGTATTAAACAATGTAACCGCTGCATTGATTTTGTTCAGCTGATATTCAGCTTTGTAAACATCTCCACCGACTGTTTGAACATACTTATTCACAAGGTCATTTGCTGCAGTATCAAGTGCGCTATTCAGAGCATCCCCTGAAAGACTTACCAAATTTACAAACCAGTTCTTGCCGCCTCCACCTTGGTAACTTGCCATCCAATCAAGAAGCTGACCCAAGGTTGTTGGGTTTAATCCCAGTGCACTTTCAAGTCTTTGAGCAGCGCCAGGCCCCTGCGCTATTTGGTTGAAAGCATTCACAAGCGCAGTTCTCCCACTGCCACTTATAAACTTGCTTATAACTTCAGCTGTTTGCTGTGCAGAGCCAGAAGCTTTTATTTTATCTACTAACTGGCTCAAAAGTGCTTTTGCTGTCGACTTGCAATTATCAAGCGGTGTTGCTGCGAAGGCAAGTACATTAGCCAGTAGAAACACAGCTACTACTACTAAGCTGACTGCCCTTTTAAATCTTTTCATTATCCATACCTCCCTCTACTTCCAAATAACCTTTTTAAAAAGTTTTTTCTTGTAAGGCGTTGAGCTGTAACTTCCCCACTTCCGTTTAATATAGCTTTTTGGTTTTGCTCAAATAATAGATCAATTTGCCAATGTTCATTGTAGTTACCTTTTAGATATTTTTTCGCCTCTTGAAAACAAAACTGTCTTGAGCTTTTGTTGTGAGCATCTGATGCGATAAAATGACACAGTCCTCTTTCTAGTAATTCTTGTGAAAGCTTCTGAATTTGCCTGCCGAAAGCACCGATAAAGCTTGCCGCCGTCAGTTGAAAGTAAACATTCATTTCTGCTAACTTTTTTAGCTTGTCAATATCCTTTTTCTCAAACGACCTTTCTGGATGAGCAATTATCACTTCATAGCCACAAAGTTTTAGCTCGTAAATCTGATTTAGCACATATTCTGCTAGAAAACCTTGGGTAATTTCGATCAGCACATAGTCAGAACTGGCAAGTGTAATTAGGTCATCTATCTGCACCAAAGCATCCTGAAGTTTATATTCACACCCTCTATGTAGCCTCACCCCTTCCTCAAGGGCTATTTTTTGAATTTCTTCAAATTTGGTGTCGTATATAGATTTTAGTCTTGATGTATAATGCGGTGTGACTATTATTTCATTTATACCCTCTTTTTTTGCAAGTCCAATCATCTTTTTTGCTTCATCCAAATCTTCTGCACCATCATCAACGCCCACCATCAGATGGCAGTGTATATCTATCATCTCTCTTTCTTCTCCTGCCCATCTTTTTTTTCTTTATAACCTCACCGTTTTCGTCTTGGTAGTAATAGTAGTAGTAATAATAGTAATAGTAACTCGATGTTTGGCGCTTTACTTTATTTAAAACAACACCTATTATATTTGCATTGACTTTTTGCAAGTTCTCCTTTGCCTGCTGGATTGCTTCAATCTGCACCTCACCTGCAGCCGCTACCAGAATAACACCATCTACAATTCTGCCAATAATAGCTGCATCTGTCAAGCTTCCACATGGTGGTGTATCTATAATTATGTAATCGTAACTTTGGCTAATTGTATTTAAGAAATTTTCAAATTTCTTGGAACCAAGTAGTTCAGCTGGGTTTGGTGGAATAGGACCAGATGTTATCAAATCTAATCCTTCAACCCCGTCTTTTTGAACAATCTCCTCAAAGCTTTTGTTTTCAACAAGAAGATTAGTAAGACCAATTTTGTTGCTAACGCCAAAAACTTTATGCACAGCAGGGCGCCTCAAGTCAGCATCTATTACAAGAACTTTACTTCCTGCTTGGGCCATCACAACTGCCAAATTCGCGCATGTAACTGTTTTCCCTTCTGAGGGGCCAGTGCTTGTGACAACTATGGTCTTTATTGGCTTGTCCAGACTTGAATATTGAATATTGGTTCGAAGCATCCTGTAGCTTTCTGTGATGGGCGAGCGAGGATGGTAAAGAGCAACTACTTCTTTAGCAACGGTCATTCATTTATTCCTCCTTCGTGTATGTCCTGGATCACAGCTAATACAGGCAGTTCCAAGTACTTTTCAACATCGTCAGGTGTTTTGATAGTATTGTCTAAGTACTCAATGAAAAATGCAATTCCTACCCCTATCATTAGACCCAATACAAATGCCACTGCCGTGTTTAAAAGTTTTTTGGGTTTTTCTGGCTTGTCTGGAATAACCGCTCTGTCAACTATTTGAACATTTTCTATCTTCATAATTCTCTGAACTGCTTCTATAAACACTTCTGCAAGTTTATTTGCAACAGTTGCAGCAAACTTTGGGTCTTTGCTTTCAATGTTTATCATCAAGATACGGGTGTCATTTTTAAGTTGAACAGATACCATGTTGCCCAACTCTTCAGTGGTCATTTTTAAATTTAATTCTTTTATAACTTTTTCTAAAACTGTTCTACTCACCGCAATTTCTCTGTAATCCTTAACAAGCTGTTGCCCAAGCAAAACATCACTGTACAGTGCCTGAATATTATCATTTGAGCTGTCGTTGTTTGACCGCCCCGCAAATAATGTAACTGTTGCTTTGTAAATAGGTGGAAGGATATAAAAACTGAGTATCCCCGCTATTAAGGTAGAAATAAATGTAATTGATATAATTAAAATTAATCTTTTTCTGATGATCAAAATATACTCTTTTATTTCCAATTACAATCCTCTCCTGATATTGATTTTTTGGTAAAAAATATTGCCACCTCTTGGAATATCTCTAAACAAAATTATATCCCTAAGGGTGGCATTTTTCAAATAAAAATTATACCTTGTAATACATTTTTCATATTTCTGTAACAATATTGTAATATTAAATCCACACGTTACATACCATTTTCAATTTCAAACACTTCACCCTCCCAGTTTCTCAAAACTGCCTTATCTTTGCCTATATAGAGCAAATAGCTTGGTAAAACTGGAGTCTTACCCTTGCCCTTTGGTGCATTTATGATGTATGTTGGAACTGCCATGCCGGAGGTTCTACCTCTGAGGCTTTCAATAATCTCCATGCCCTCTTCAATTGTCACCCAAAAGTGCGATGTTCCCTTTACTCTTTTTGGATGAAAGATATAGTATGGCTTTACTCTGATTTTTAAAAGTTCTTGATTGAGCTTTCGAACAATGTATTTGTCGTTATTGACTCCATTTAGCAGTACCATCTGGTTGCCAAGTGGCACCCCAGCATCTGAGAGCATCTCGCAAGATCTTTTTGATTCTTTCGTTATCTCTCGCGGATGATTAAAATGTGTGTTGATATAAATAGGGTGATATTTCTTTAGCATATTAACAAGTTCTTTTGTAATTCTTTGTGGCAAAGTCACAGGTGCTCGTGTGCCAATTCTGATTATCTCAACATGAGGAATCTGGCGCAAAGACCTCAAAATCCACTCTAAAATCTCATCAGATAGCATCAGTGCATCGCCACCTGTGATAAGTACATCTCGAATGTGATGGTTTTGTGCCACATACTCTATTGCATCTGTAATATCATCTAAGGATGCGTGTGTGTCAGTCTCGCCAATGAGCCTTCTTCTCTGACAAAACCTACAAAACATACCACAAATGTTTGTCACTTTTATTATGAGCCTGTCTGGATAGCGCTGTGTAATAATCTTTGTAGGTGATGTGTGCTCTTCGTCCATTGGGTCAAGCTCTCCTTTTTCTATCAGCTCAAATAAGCTTGGGACTGATTGCTTTTTTATTGGGCAGTTTGGATTATCTGGGTCAATTAGCGATAAATAGTAAGGCGAGATTGCAAAGCGATAAATCTTTCCTACTTCTTCTATTTGCTGTGCTTCTTTTTCATCAAGATTTAAAAGTTCTTTTAATATTTTGGCTGAGGAAATCCTATTTTTCAGCTGCCATTTATAATTTTCCCAGTCTTTTTCGCTTGCACCAAAGTAGGTAAGAATCTTTCTTTTTTGATATTCAATCTTTTCCTCATCCTCTATACCAGTTTTGATTGTGTCTTTGACATCTAAGTAGTCTTGAATTGCTTCTTTTAACTTTTCGAACCTTTCTCTGTTGTTAACAACATCTAACGTTTCCATTTGCTAGATACCTCCTTTCAAAATCTTGACACACAGGCTTATCAGCAAAAATAAAAGCAGCCAAACTCCATAACCTCGGAATTTGGCTGCTTTGAAATCAAAGGCAAAGGAATACCTTCCTTTTTCAAAAAAGGCATAAAAAAACTCCTTTTGCCTCCCCTTTCAAAGCTTCCGAGGTTAGCTGACGGGTTCGGGCCGAAAGGGTTAGCCCTACAGAAGCTTTTGGCTTCTGATTCACCCCAAGAAAAATTGGGTCCCCCGTATCCCAAGGTTCACTTGGGAATTCAGCTTTTCAAAAGGAGTACAAGACTATCTTTACTTTATTTTTTCTGGTACAAAAACTTATTTATATATGTCTCCTCTCGGTCCAATATCATAGACATAAATTATAAGTCTATCTTTCTCTACCCTATATATTATCCTGAGAGCACCTTCTTTGTATCTGTAAAAACCTTTTAACTTCCCATGTAGTCTTATAATTTTGGAAGAAGAAAGAGAGTCTAATATTTTGTGGCAATTTCTGCAAATACTTATATGCTTCTTTAGAAAATATTATATTGAATTTGTTGGATGTTCCCATCTAAGACTGCCACCTGTTTTAAATTCATTTTCTGCTTCTTTTAATCTATTCATAAGTTCATCATCGAGGCAAATTTTAGCGGTCTCTGCCCATTCATCTAACTCTTTTTTCAATTCAGGAGCATAAAAAGTAACAGGTATATTTTCAATAAGTTCTATCTTTACTTTCATTTCCTGCTATACTATTATCTGCACTATGAAAACTTACTTTTTTCTTTGAAATCCTCTATTTACACCTCTAAAAGCTTATAGCCATCTCTGTTATTTTAATTATACCACATCCATTAGCTTTGTAACAACATAAACAACTGAAAATCAAACTGAACATAATATTATTGATTTTTCAATTTGTTTCATGATAAGATTAATTAGAGTTTCTAAAGAGGCTGGTGTTTTCTGTGTTGAACGTAGAATCAAAATTGCCAAAACTAATTGAATATTTTAGCTCAACACCTGAAATACTGGGTGTATGGATAATAGGCTCATATGGAACAGAATTTCAAACAGAAGACAGTGACATAGATTTGGCAATTCTATTTGACAAAGATATGAGCATTTTCGAAGAGATTGACATTGAAATTAAAATTTGTGAAATACTTGAAACTGATATGGTTGACATCGTCAACTTAAATAAGGCACCACTTACTTTGCAGTTTAAAACAATCAGTGAAGGAAGACAAATTTTTGAAAGAGATTTTAAAAAAGTTGCAGATTTTGAAGAGCAGGTTTTAGACCTATATCAAGACCATGAATATTTCTACAAGGCTTTTTGGGAAGATTTTAAAGCTTCACTATCAAAGGAGTCGAGTAATCATGCAAAACAACCTTGACTTAGACAAAATTTCCTTGAAAATGAAATATATCAGAGAATGTTTATCAAAACTTGAACAGCTCAAAAAATTAATTTACCAAGATTTCATTGCTGATTTTAGGAATATCACAAGTTGTAAGTATCTATTACAAACATCAATTGAAGCTATTATTGATATATGCAATCATATCGTTTCAAGAAAAAAATTAGGTAAGCCTTCAAGTTATTCTGATACCATCAAAATTTTGCTTGAAAATAGTTATATTTCAACTAATTTAGCAGAAAAATTAATCCGAATGGTGAAATTTAGAAACAGAATTGTTCATTTGTATCTTGAGGTAGACAACCAAACTTTATATGAAATCCTCCAAAACAATCTTGGTGATTTTGAACTGTTTTGGAATGAGATTTCAAGCAAAATTTTTAATGAGGAGTGATGACATGGACTTTTTGCTGATATTAATCTTAGCTCTTGTTTTCATTTTGCCATTCGTGTTTAAAAAGGTGGAGCACAATTTAGAAATTTTTCTTTTTTTCATGGGAATTTTGGCAACAATCGTTTCAAGAACTTTATCTGTGCATTTGATTGGACATATTCTCTCAAATTATCTTCTCTATGTTGTCACTGCAGTAGTTTTAATAATGGGCTTTTTCTTTAATCTCTCGGTTAACAAGCTTAAAAATGCTATTAACCTTTTACTTAGCAAGATAAACCTTGAAATCTTTATATTTTTGGTTTTGTTAATCTTGGGACTTTTCTCAAGCGTAATTACTGCTATTGTTGCAACACTGATAATGGTAGAAATATTACATCTGCTACCTTTGAGACATTCATCAAAATCAAAAGTTGCAATTGCTGGGTGCTACGCAATTGGCTTTGGCGCTGCGCTAACACCAATTGGCGAACCTCTTTCTACAATTGTTGTAAGTATATTGAAAGAGGATTTTGCTTATCTCCTTCGTCTTGTGGGTCACTATATTATACCTGTGATACTTGTCATGGCTTTACTTGGAAGCTTTATTGCTAAAAGAGAAAAAAAATTCTTTTACAGAAAAGAAGAGATGTCTGAAGAAGACAGAAAGTATTTTGAAATAGAAGATCAGCATATAAAAGAAGTTGAAACACACAAAGATGTAGTGATAAGAGCAGGTAAAATATTTTTGTTTATAGTGGCATTAGAGATCTTAGGAAATGGATTTAAACCGTTTATAGACAAATACATTGTAAAGCTTGGTGACAAGTTATTATTTTGGCTTAATACTATATCTGCCGTTTTAGATAATGCAACAGTTGCAGCTGCTATAATCAGCCCAAAACTTACCTCAAGCCAAGTAACTGCTATTCTTATCAGTCTCTTAGCAAGTGGTGGAATGCTCATTCAAGGAAACATTCCAAATATTATTGCGGCAAATAAACTCGAAATAAAGAGCAAAGAATGGGTTAAATTTGGTTTTCCTATAGGTCTGGTTTTATTGACAACCTTTTATGTTATTTTGTTCGTAATATAAAAGAAGGCTCCATTAAAAAGAGAAAAATTTAGGGCTGGGTAATACCATGAGGATTTGATTACCCAGCCCTGTTTTTACTTTTACAATATATTCCTATTCAATTCTCACAACCTCATACCCTGCATCATCAATTGCTCGAACAAACTCTTCATCTTTTACATCTTTACTTAGCTCAACAGTTGCAACTTTGCCCTGCAGATAAACCTTGACAGAGGTTACACCTTCTATGGCTTTTAGGCTGTTTTCCACTCTTCTTACGCAGTGGTCGCAAGTCATGCCTTTAATATAAATTTTCTTTGTCATTTCAAAATCCATCCTTTCTTTTAATTATTTTATATAAATTTTAATTTACAGGTTTAAATCTTTTTAGCCTCAGAGCGTTTGAAACCACAGAGACTGAAGAAAACGCCATAGCAAAAGCCGCTATAATTGGATTCAAAAGTGGACCACCAAATGTGTGCAAAACACCTGCTGCAATCGGAATGCCCAATGTGTTGTAGAAAAATGCCCAGAATAGATTCTGTTTGATGTTCTGTATTGTCTTTTTGCTAAGCAGTATTGCATTTACAACGTCCAATATATCATTTTTCATAAGAACCACATCAGCAGCTTCTGCTGCAACATCTGTTCCAGACCCAATTGCTATACCAACATCAGCTTGAGCTAAAGCTGGTGCGTCGTTGATCCCATCGCCCACCATCGCAACCTTTTTACCTTCTCCCTGAAGTTTTTTCACTTCATTTGCCTTGTCCTGTGGCAAGACCTCCGCTAAAACCCTATCTATTCCAACCTGCTTTGCAATTGCTTTTGCTGTTTTGCTATTATCCCCTGTAATCATTGCAACGCTAATACCCATTTTATGCAAAAGCTCAATTGCCCGCTTAGCATTTGGCTTTACCACATCTGATACTGCTATTATGCCAGCAAACTTTCCATTCTGCGCTACAAACATAGGTGTCTTTGCCTGCTGTGAAAGCTTTTCTACATCAAGTAAGAAATCTATCTCAATCCCTTTATCTTTCATAAGTTTTTCATTACCAACAAGAATTGTTTGTCCATCTACCACTGCCTCTATTCCATGCCCTGAAATTGCTTCAAACTGACTTGCTTCAAAAAGTTGCAGATTCTTTTCCTTTGCTGCAGCAACTATGGCTTCACCTAAAGGATGTTCAGAGAGCCTTTCTGCTGACGCTACTATTTGCAACAGTCTTTCGCTTTCCCACCCATTTGCCGGAATTATGTCAGTTACTTTTGGCTTACCTTCAGTGATTGTTCCTGTTTTGTCAAAAACAACCATTGTAATCTTGTGCAAGGTTTCTAATGCGTCACCACTTTTTATCAAAATTCCATGTTCTGCGCCTTTTCCTGTTCCAACCATAATAGCAGTTGGTGTTGCAAGGCCCAAAGCGCACGGGCATGCGATAACTAAGACGGTAATAAATATTCTCAAAGCGAAAATAAATGAACTGCCAGCAAAGTACCACGCAAGGGCTGAGATTACAGCAATGAGAATGACAACTGGTACAAAATACCCTGAGATTACATCTGCCAACCTTGCGATTGGTGCTTTAGAGCTTTGAGCGTCCTCAACCAGCTTGATAATCTGCGCAATGACTGTATTCTTGCCGACCTTTGTAGCTTTTATCTTTAGCATACCATTTTTGTTTATTGTAGCTCCAATAACCTTGCTTCCAGGTGTTTTTTCAACGGGGATGCTTTCACCTGTCAGCATTGATTCATCCACAAAGCTTCTACCTTCAATTACTTCTCCATCAACGGGAATCTTTTCCCCGGGCTTTACTAAGAGTATATCGCCTACTTCAACCTCTTCTATTGGAATGACTATTTCATTATCATCTTGAATAACCACTGCAGTTTTTGGTGCAAGTCCCATTAATTTTTTTATGGCTTCTGAGGCTTTGCCTTTGGAAACTGCTTCTAAGTATTTGCCCAGGAGAACAAGGGCTATAATTACACCTGCAGTCTCAAAATACATCTCCTTTACATACTGGTAGTTACCCATTGCAATTTGGTATATAGCAAAAAGACCATAAAAAAAAGCAGCTCCTGTCCCAACTGCAATTAATGAGTCCATGTTTGGGTGAAACTTAAAAAGCCTGCTAAAGCCTACCGTGTAGAACTTATACCCTGCAATGACAATTGGAATTTCCAATATCGCTTGTACAATTGCAAAATTCAAAGGATGTTTTTCTGGCAGAATTATCTCTGGTAGCGGAAGACCCACCACATGTGCCATAGCAATCAATAAAAGTGGAACTGCAAATACACTTGCAATGAAAAACCTTCTAAAAAGACTATTTATCTCCTTTTGTTTTCGCTCTTGATGCGAATCTTCATAGGATGTCTTCTCAATCTCAAGTGGCGTATATCCGGCTTTTATTATCGCATTTTTTATTTCAGACAGTCTTACCTGAGATGAATCATACACAACTCTTGCTTTTTCACTTGCAAGGTTAACACTTACCTCTTTTATTCCACTGAGCTTTGAAATTGATTTTTCGATTGCTCTTGCACATGAAGCACATGTCATGCCTGAAATAGGAATGGTTACTTCTCTAATAGTTTCCTCAACATCATCCAAAACACCATAGCCGGCTCTTTCAACAGCTTCTTTGATCTTTTCAATGCTGGCTTTGCTCTCATCAAACTCAACAATAAGTTTCTCAGTGGCAAAGTTAACCGACGCATTACTTACTCCTTCTACTTTGCTAACACTTTTTTCAATTGCCCTTGCACACGAAGCACATGTCATACCTGTTACACTCAAAGTTTTTTTCTCCACATGTAACACCCTCTTTTTTAGCATTTGCCAATACAATTTTATTATACTCTACTATTTCTATATGTCAAGTAGGAATTATTTAAAAAATAATTTGTCTTTCGGTTTTATTATACCCAACTACTAAAAAATACTATCAGTTTTCTTTATTTATCATCACCATCCTCCGTGGTGCCTGAAACAGTGTCCTCTTCCTTTCCCTCTGTGACATATAACATGAGAAGAGTGGCATTCTGGGCATTCGCACTTTTCTGATTCAAAAACTTTTCCGCAATTTAAGCAAGTATACTTGCAATTCCCAAAAACGTAGTTACCACCTTCAATTCTGATAGCTTTGCCGTTGACAAGCGCATCGGCAATTTTTTTTCTTGCCTCTTCTAATACAAGCTGAAATGTCTGACGAGAAACCTGCATTTTTTGTGCACATTCTTCCTGCATAAGCCCTTCTAAGTCTTTAAGTCTTATTGCTTCAAGCTCCTCTACTTTTAAAACCACTTCATCATTTGAACCTTCTTTTGGTGAAAAGTAATTGAACCTTGGCAGAAATTCTACTCTTCTGCATCTTATTGGCCGTGGCAAGTCAAATGCCTCCTTTTCTCAAATTATTATGAACAAAAAGGCAGGATTTTAACCCTGCCCCTCAATACTGGTTATTTCAACATTGTTTTTCTAAATTAGATTATAACACACATCAAAAAAGCAAGGCTACTCAAATCTCTATATTCAAAAAATCAAATTTATACTTTCCAGTATTTAGATTTTATTATGGTGTGAATGTCCATGCGAATGATGTTGCAATCCCTCTTCATGCTTATGGATCTCATTTGCAAGTGCTTCATTTGACTTCAGCTGACCTTTTAATAGCTTTTCAACTGCTTCATCTGGAGAACCTAAAACACCGATGAAATACCTAATGCCAAGACTATCGAATATATATCTTGCCCTCTCGCCAATTGAGCCTGCAATTACAACATCTGCTCCTTTTTGTTTTATAAACTTTGCAAAAAGCCCAGCCCTGTGCTCTGGCATATTAAAATACTCCTTAGCTACAATATTGTCGTTTTCGACTGTATATATACAAACCTTTTCACTTCCCCCAAAATGTGGACTTATCTGATTGCCTGCCATCATTACTGCTATTTTCATCTTTTTTCCCTCCACTTGGTTTAAGATTTAACTGACTGCTGTTTTAGTATATACTGAAAATTGGTTACATATTCCTCGAAATTCAAGTATCACAAACTCACTTTTGAAATTATACAAAGCCTCAATTGCCTGAGCTATATTTTCAATATCTTTCTTATCCAATTCTAACCGATAGACATTTCTGCACTTCTCGCAAATTAAAAAGGCAAAAAGTAGAATCTTTTTTGAATCTTTTTTAAACAAAGCTAAATAATGGTCTTTTCCTACCTGAAAAGAGATAATTTCCCCTTTTCTTAATAGTCTATTTATTCCTCTGTAAATAGTAACCAAGCTAACATGTTTTCCTAAGCTTTCAATCAAATCCTTTTTCTTAGCAACACCTGAGTTACTGCTGAGAAATTGAAGAATCAGATTATTTATTTCTCTATTCTTTATTCTTCTTTTTTTGTTTTTAAGCATACTCTTCATAACAACCCACCAAATTTGAGTAGCAGGCTTAATCTTATTAAAGATAATTTCGGTTTAACAAATTGGGGGCACATAACATATAAAAATATTCTGCTGTGCCCCCTTCTATGAAGTTTCTTTAAGTTCCTTTACTCTTGCTTTTGTTCATTATCTTTTAGAAGCTTATCAATTAGCTTCAGTCTTTGCTCTAAAACTTGTTTTTCAAACTCCAAAGCATCCTTGACATAAGGCGCGTAAGAAGTGCTACCTAAGAGAGCCCATTTGCAAATTCCAAGGCCTCTGCCAAAACCAAAACCGCCACCAAAACCTCTTGCACAGCCTCTTCCATAAAATCCTGGTCCAAAACCCCAAGGCATCGTTTTTCACCTCCAAAACCATTTTTATTTTTGTTATTGGCATATGCTAATTATAATTATACTCTGTTTTTGGCATATGTCAATAACTTTTTTGAAAAATTTTTACCCTTGCTTTTCACAAGGGTAATAATTCTACCAAAAAAGAAATTATTGTCCTGTCCCAGAAATTTTGCAGTTCTATAATACAAAAGTTGTCAAAAATTTTCTTATCCTTCTACAACGTCCCTTTTTAAAACCTCTATACAGGAATCCAAATACAAATTCCTTGCTTTTTCAATTCCGCCCTCATCACAAAGTTTTGTCAATTCTGTATCTATTGGAATTCGCCCTAAAATCCTCAAATCCAACTGCTCAGCCACATCTTCTAATTTACTTTTTCCAAAAATATCAAATTCTTTTCCACAATGAGGACATATTACATAACTCATATTTTCAATAATACCTATAATTGATATATCCATTTGCTTTGCCATGTTATAAGCCTTTTTGACTATCAAAGAAACAAGGTCTTGAGGCGATGTTACAATAATGATTCCGTCAATCGGCAAAGATTGAAAAACTGTGAGTGCAACATCACCTGTCCCAGGGGGCATGTCAATAAAAAGATAATCTAAAACACCCCAGCCAACCTCTGTCCAAAACTGCTCTATTGTTTTTGCAATGAGTGGTCCTCTCCAAATCACTGGAGCATCTTCTTTATTCAAAAGTAAATTCATTGACATAATTTTTATATCATTGTGAGTTCTCACAGGATAGATTGCCTTTGAGTCTGACTCAATCTTAGCACCACTTACACCAAACATCTTTGGGATAGATGGTCCGGTAATATCCGCATCAAGGATTCCAACTTCATAACCTTCTCTTCTCAGACCCACGGCAAGTAAAGATGTAACCAAACTTTTTCCCACTCCGCCCTTGCCGCTGACAATAGCATACATCTTCTTTACATCTGTAAATTCATTTTTGGGAATTGAGTGCATTGTATTTTGTCTCAATTTTTCTCTCTCCCTTATTCGTTTTTCTCTTTATTTTACTCGTGTTTTTGGCATATGTCAATAATAAATGTTGCCTCTTTTTATAAGGTAAATTTTTTGTGTTTCGAAATTAATTTGGGTATATAATAAATAGCAGGATAAAAAATTTCAGTAAATTAAATATCGATTTTGGAGGAGAAAAAAGTGCTTACAAACATTATTAACCATGATTTTATAAAACTTTTGCCGACTGATACAGTCAAATTTGCACTTGAACAGATGCAAAAAAGGAAAAAGAGCGTTGCAGTTGTGGTCGATGAGAATGACTTTCTTAAAGGAATCATTGTAAAAGCAGATATTTACAGGTTTTTGAGCCAGCCAGGCCATTTTGAAACATACCCTGTTGAGCTTGCTATGACAAAAGCTGTTATTACAGCTGACAAAGATGATGATATTAAAGATGTTGCAAAACTCCTGCGTCAGCATGATATTTCTGCTGTCCCTGTTCTTGATAATGGCAAGGTAGTTGGTCTTGTTGGACTTGAGGATATAGTTGATTATTTTATAAAGATGTAGTATTAAATATTTTCAGAGGTTATTGCAAAGTTAAAAGCAAAATATTGTTATATTGTGCTAAAGGAGGCAAAGAATGGAGCAATTGTTTGATACAAAGAGAGTTATCATTGGTCCAGAAGGGTTCAAAAAAGTTGTTGACATATCAGTGCCAAAAAGAGTTAATCTTCCGACAGGGTATATTGAGACTGGTGAACTTGCAAAAATTTTGCCTGGCGGAAGCTTTTTTGCAAATGATGTTGAATACTATGTTTTTCCTTGTGACACTTTTGATTATGTTATGCACTTTTTGAAAAGACACACACAGATAGTCTATCCAAAAGACGGAGCATATATTCTAATGAAGCTTGATATACACCCTGGAAAAAGAGTAGGCGAGGCTGGGACAGGCTCTGGTGCATTTACGCTTTATCTTTCGATGGCGGTTGGTCCAGAGGGAAAAGTGTATACATATGAACAAAGAGAAGAGTTTTTCAAAATGGCTGAGAAGAACATAAAAAATTTTTCAAAATTTGACAATGTGGTTATGCACAACAAATCAATAGTAGAAGGAATTGAAGAGAAGGACTTGGATGCATTCTTTTTAGATATCCGAGAACCTGAAGAAGCAATTAGCGCTGTGAGAGAGGCTTTAAAACCTGCAGGACACTTAGGGATTCTTGTTCCAACAACAAATCAAGTGTCAGAGACGCTTGTTGCACTGCAAAATTACAGGTTTTATGTCTCAGAAGTTGTTGAAATAATGATGCGTCAGTACAAGCCAGTGCCAGAGCGCCTGCGACCCGATGATAGAATGATAGGGCATACCGCTTATATGATTTTTGCAAGGAAGATTTTGTAATGAAGAGTCAGGCAAAATAAAGCTTTTTGACATAGCAATCCAACAATATTATAGCGATGAAAGTTTACGTAATATGGTGGCAAAAATTAATAAATGGTTTAAAACAAATTAAAATCTTAGATAAAATATATTTGCCTGGCTTCTAAATTGTGCCATAGTATTTATGGGTGATATAAATATGAAAGCAAAAGAAGTTCTTGAATTATTAAAAATATCAAGACCAACCCTAACTAAGTATGTAAAAGAAGGGAAAATAAAAGTAACGGTTATGCCAAATGGATTTTATGATTACAACTATTTATGCAAGGGTTTCAACTCCAAAACTAAAGAGGGATTTAGAAAATCAAATTGAATTATTAAAACAGTTTTGTTTTAATAGTGGCTATAAAATACACGGAGTATTCTCTGAACAAGCATGGGGAATTAGCTTTGAAAAAAGAAATGAATTTTTTAAAATGCCCGATAGATATTCTTGCAGGTAAGGTACAAAGGGTTGTTATAGCCTATAAAGATTAGGTTGAGCAGAGTGGGATTTGAATTGTTTAAACGCTTATTTAGAAAATTTAGCACTGAAATAGTTGTTGTATCGGAAGTTGGAAGCAAGAAGCTTGATTCTCAGGAAATAATTGAAGAAATTATAAGTTTGCTCTACTGTTACAGTATGAAATTTTATAGCAAAAGAAAAATTCAAAAAATAAGGTATGACAATAAAGGTATTTGATAACCTTGTTTTGGATGTTAATGAAATATTTAGCGTGATAAAATAAGATGTAAAAAAATAGAAGGGGACTTTCCTAAGCTAAGCTGCTGTTCAATCCGGAAAGTCCCTTTTGTTGATTTAATCTGCATGATCTTTTAAAATCTCAACCTTTCAAAAGTTTCATGAACTTTGAAGGTGCATCTTTGAAGTATGAGATGTAAAGCTCGAGGGTGGTCTTGTTGGTTTCATTGAGTATTTTATCTCTTTAACACCGCGGACAACTTCATTTTAAATAGGAAGTTTGGAACATCACTAAATCATTCATCTATAAACCACTTTCTATTTTTAATTTGTAATCTCTTTTCGAAGCTTTCTTATCTCATCAATTTCAAGCTCGGTAAGCTCTGCTATTTCATCATCACTATACCCTTTTTGAATAAGCTTTTTTGCCATTTCAACCTTGGCTCTGTATATCCCCTGCTGAATCCCTTGCTGAATCCCTTGCTGAATCCCTTGCTGAATTCCCATATTAAACTCTTTTGTCTTTGTCTCATCAAGAAGCCTTGCAACATTGGATACAAAATCACCCATTTTACCTACACCCCCTTCTTTTATCCTTTCTACTATCTTGTCATACTCTGCCTTGAGTTCCTCTGCAAGTCTTGGCCGTATAATATAATGTGCCCAGTTTATAAATCGGTCAATATTTCCTCTGCTCAAACTCTTTAAATTTGCTTCTATTTCGTATAGCCTCTTCACAAGTTCATTTTTATCTTCTCTTACCTGCTCTAAATAGAAAACTATCGGACCGAGTATATCTTCTTGTTTTTTCAAAAACTTTTTCATATCAAGCTCTATAATATCAACCACCCGGTATTTAAATACATCATCCCTGAATATATCAAAAGCCTCCATTAAGTTTGTTGAAATATTCCATCTTTTGTCAATTCCGTTATAAACAACTATCGGTATAATTGCAGGCAAAACTTCTACTCCTTTTCTTATCTCTTGCGCCCATAAGCTTATCATGTATTTTAATATTCTAAGTGGCATATCCCTTTTTACTGTAGACTGATTCTCTATCAATATGTAAAAATACACTTCCCGTTCACTCAACCTTGCTTTTGCAATGATATCAGCTTCAACTTGCATAAAATCTTGTGTTACATAGTTTGTTTTTACCAACTCAATTGAATCTTTATCTATCATCTCTGCCCATTTGTACTTTAGTATATCTTTTACTAAAAGAAGTATATCCTTTTTCTCTTCAAATAAAAATTTAAATGTGGAATCATGTTCTTTAGGAGGCAAATTTTTGCTCAAAACATTTGCTCCTTTCAATTTTTAGATTTTTTGCTTCAAGCTAATTTTATTGTTCAATTATAATTATACCACAAATTCTCTATTTTGTCTTAAGAAAAAAGGCCGCCTTCGATATCGAATTGGCAGCCTTTTGAAAGCTGTTTTTCAATTCAGCTATGGATTTACCATTGCAACAACCTTGCCATCGTAGCCTAAAAGAAGATATACTCTTTGCCCTGTTTTGAATGTATCTGACAAAATCCATGAACTGTCACAGTTTTCGCTTATATCATATGTCTTTTCAACAAGTTTCCCTGTTGTTGGATCAAATACATTTGCAACAATAGCTTTAGGTGTAAACCTTGTAGGTTGATAACTTTTTAGATAACCGTCAACTTTGTTGTCCACTATCAGAATATAACTATTTCTTCCCCATATATCCTTTACTTCATAGACCACATTATATTTTTGAATATAGCTATAATCTACAACATCTCCATCTTTTATAAATTTCTTACTGCCACTTATATCCAAATCCCCAACCTTCAGTGTCATGTACGTCTGTTCACCTGCAATGTATGGCTTGCTGTATATAGGGTCAAATATTACGCAGTAGTCATAACCTTTTTTCTTTGTGGATAGCCCAAACACGAGCGATGTTGACAGCTGAAGCTTGTTTATTGCTGTCGAATAATCAACCTTTGAGCCATTGTAGTAGTATGTTATGTTCTGAGGCAATGTTATATCAAGTTGATTACCACCCTTGTCAACTGTCACTTTATTTGAAATAGCAGAAAGCACTGCCATACCTTCGGTTGAATTCAGCTTCTTGTACACAAGGGTTATTTGATTATCCTGGTCGATGTAAAGCCCATATTTTGCACCAAGTTCTAAATTCACATTCTGGTTTTCTGGTAACGTTAAAATTCCCTGGTCTGTTAAAATTTCATTTACATCAAGTCCTTTTGTAGTTGAATACGTCCCCAAAATCACTGTCTCTACATATTTTCCATAGCTGTCGTAGTATGGGTCTTGAATTATTGCATACTCATACGAATTTCCTGCTGTGTTGTATCCAAAATAAATCTTTTGCCCTGATTTTATTATGTTTTTCAAACTATTGTAGTCAACCTTACTTCCATTGTAATAATAAACAGGTTTTTGTGGCAGGAAAGTAGAGCTGTTTGTGCTGCCTTTTTTGAGAACAATATTTGTATCACTTATAACATCTGTAACCTCAGCTATATCAACGCTGTTGAGCTTTTTTACAACCTTTGTAATTGTATCGTCTTTGATATATACCCCATATTTTGCACCAATTGTAAGCTTGCCTGCTGTGGACTTTACCGCGTATATCCCTTTGTCTGTTAAAACCTCGTTTGCAGATAACTTATCAGATACAACTGCATCTGCCAGAACAATAACCTCAGTATATGCACCGTATTCAGATGAATATGGGTCTTGAAGAACAATATACTCGCAAGTTTTCCCATCATTTGAGTATCCATAATAGATTTTTTGACCTGATTTTAACACGTTTTTCAGATCACTGTAGCTAATTTTATTGCCGTTATAGTAGTAAACAGGTTTTTGTGGCAGGATTATGTTCTCCTGGCCTTTTAATGATTTCAACTTTACATTTGTATCACTAACAATATCTGTTATTTCATACTGTAAAACATCATTTAATTTCCCAACGACAAGAGTTATTTTATCATCTTTTACATATACACCATACTTACAGCCAATCTCCAATTTAAACTTTGCATCAGATAGATAATATATTCCTTTGTCTGTTAGTACCTGATTATTTTCAAGAGCAGGGTTTAAAAGTGCATTCTGAAGAATAATAACCTCTTGATATAATCCATATTTTGTCGAATATGGATCCTGAATTATATATGCTGAAATATTCCCTGTCAATAAATCCTTTGAAACGTACAATAGCTGATTTTTTTTCAGTACTTTTGTTATATTGTCAAAATTCTGTTTAGCACCTTGATAATATATCAAAGGTTTTGCTGAAAGCTGTAAGGTTATATTCTTTCCATCTTTCTGGCATAAAAGTTGTGTTCCATCAATGTTCTGTATGGTATATTTTTCAGCACTCCACAGTTTTGTTATGACTTTTGTAATTGTATCATCTTTTATATACACGCCATATCTTTCGCCTATCTTTAAATCATCAACTTTTATTCCCTGTGCTAAATTTAATATACCCTTGTCTGTCTGAATTTGATTCTTATCAAGTATATCTGAAGTATCTGGATTAGCAACAACAAGTACTTCGTCATAATTACCAAATATATCTTGTGAATATACATTATTTATAACAACATAATCAATCTTGCTTTTGTCAAATGAATATACAAAACTTAACTTTTGTCCGGGTTTAATGCTATTTACAGCCGTGTCAATGTTCTGTTTTGTTCCTGACAGATAGTATATTGCAGATACCGGCAGTACAATAGATTTTAGTTTTGAACCTTCTTGATAATATACTTTATTTCCGTTTACCCTTACAACTGTCACCTGAAAACTATCTGTCTCCTGACCATACACCTTTGTAATTTTGCCGTCTTCAATCTTCACCATATACCTTTTTCCACTGTCAAATACAGTACTGGTCGTATTTGTTATAACACCAGAGTCTGTCAGTATCTCATTGGGAAGCAACATCGAATTTGTCTTTTGAATGTCAAGCACAAGGATGGATTTGAAAAGTCCAGTCACTTCTGAATATTTCTGATTACTACCCTTTGGGCTTAAATCCAAAAGTAAAGACAGCATTCTTGCAAATGCCCAGCGCGGAACATACGATGTTGCTGAAAGATTAATCCCTTTTGTAATCCCAAGTTCATTTGCCTTATCTATATAATTTTGTGGCCACGTTCCAGCCAAGTCCTGGTCTGTATATCCTAAAAGCCTTAAAAGAGCTGTTACTACCTGCGAAAATGTTGCATTATTTTGCGGATGAAAGTTGCCATCTGGCATAGGACTTAAATATTTTTTCTTAACAGCCCATACAGCATATCCGCAAAGATTTGTGTTTGGTTTTACATCACCAAAAAGAGCATACTTCTTTTGTGATAGTGATTCATCCACAGAATTCGAAATTTTAACTATCGCCTCTGCAAGTTCAGCCCTTGTAATAGGCTGAGCGGGCTTAAAATAGTCCTTGTATATCAAAATACCAAGCTTGTTGAGCCTATCTAAGTCTTTAGCATAACCTGAATTTTGAGAAACATCCTTGTACGCCGCAAATACGCTGAGATTTATAATACTTGTCACAATAAAACTAAATATAAAAACTGCTATTAAAAATCTTTTTTTCATATTCATTTTCACCCTCCAAGCTTATTCGTATCTTAACGCTTCTATCGGATTTAGTTTTGATGCTTTTGAAGCAGGGAACAGCCCAAAAATAATTCCTATGCCTACTGCAATACCAAGTGCAAGTATTGCCCACGGTAGTGAAAAGACCGATGTTAATATGTTAAGTCTGTTTAGTAGCACAGTTGTCAAAAAACCCAGTATAATTCCAATAATTCCACCAAGTCCTGTCACAACTGACGCTTCTATTAAAAACTGAACAAGTATATTTCTTCTTTTTGCACCAATTGCTTTTCTTATCCCAATCTCGCGTGTCCTTTCTGTCACGGATACAAGCATTATATTC
This sequence comes from Caldicellulosiruptor diazotrophicus, assembly GCF_017347585.1. Classification (NCBI taxonomy): domain Bacteria; kingdom Bacillati; phylum Bacillota; order Caldicellulosiruptorales; family Caldicellulosiruptoraceae; genus Caldicellulosiruptor; species Anaerocellum diazotrophicum. The sequence goes on along the minus strand of NZ_AP024480.1, from coordinate 347,520 downwards.
ATGATGCCAATACCACCAACAATTAAAGAAATGGCTGCAATACCAGCAAGCATGAGTGTAAGTGTCTGTGTCACTGTATTTAAAGTATCAAGAAGCTGGGCAGTATTGAACACCCTGTATGATGTTGTGTCTTGATATATCCTGTACAAAAAATCATTTAGATATTGCATCACTGTATCACTTTTGTTTGGATCAGTCACTTTAAGAGCAAAGTTTCTGAGCCTTGCATCATGTGCAATTCTTTGAGCAACTGTAACAGGTACAATTATCTGGTCATCGTCAGACTGTTCCTGTGAATTTGATCTTTCTTGCAAAATTCCAACAACTGTGAACACCTGTCCATTTATCTTTATTTTCTGCCCGACAGGATTCTGACCTGAATAAAGTTCTTTAACTATATATGTTCCAACAAGTGCCACTTTCTGGCGTTTGTCTACATCTATCGGCAAAATAAACCTTCCTGCTGAAACATTTATATCCCTGACGGTTGAATAGTCTGCCGTGGTTCCAATCATTGTGGTGTCATGCGTCTGTGTTCCAACCTTAACAGTGACCGATGACTGAAGAGTTGGTGCCATTGCTTCAATGTCGTCTTGATGTTCATCTACAAAGGCTTGTAGCTGTTCATATGTAACATTTCTGTTACTTCCACGACCTGTGATATTTATCTGTATTAAATTTGTTCCCAGTTGCTGAAGTCTGTCTGTTATACTTTTTGTGCTCCCCTGACCTATCCCAACAACCGCAATCACAGCCCAGATACCTATGACAACACCGAGCATTGTCAAAAATGACCTCAACTTATTTGACAAAATACTTTTAATTGCCATCCTGAAAGCTAATATAAACTGTGCCAAATCTTAGCTCACCTACCTATCTTCTATTATTTGCCCATCTTGAATCCTAACAATACGTCTTGCCTGCTGTGCAATTGAATTGTCATGTGTAATAAGAACAATTGTGCTGCCCTGAGAATGTAATTGTTTAAAGATAGACATTATCTCAGCACCCGATTTTGAATCAAGATTCCCCGTTGGCTCATCAGCAAGTATTATAGAAGGATCTGTCACAAGCGCTCTTGCAATGGCAACTTTTTGTTGCTGACCACCTGATAGCTGGCGAGGTCTGTGATGGATCCTATCTGACAGCCCAACTCTTTCTAATGCTTCTTTTGCAAGTTTGTGCCTTTTTGAAGCAGGCATTCCTTTGTATATGAGTGGAAGTTCTACATTTTCCAAAGCTGTTAGTTGAGGTATTAAATTGAATTGCTGAAATACAAAACCTATTTTGCTATTTCTGATTTCTGCAAGCTGGTTATCTGAAAGTTTGTTTACTTCTTTGCCATCCAGAATGTATGTGCCTGATGTTGGTGTGTCAAGACAACCAATTATGTTCATAAGCGTTGATTTACCTGAGCCTGAAGGACCTAGTATCGCTACAAACTCATTTTTTTCTATTCTCAGTGTCACACCATTTAAAGCATACACATCTGTATCTCCCATCTTGTAGATCTTGTATATATCATAAAGCTCTATCATTCTTATATACCACCTTTTTCACTGCTTTTAAAGAATACTATCTATTTAGATTACCTGCCTGACCAGAAGATTGACTGCTCTGTGATGACGAACCTGTGCTGCTTTGAGTCGAACTTCTATTTTGTCTGAACTGTCTGAACTCGCCAGGTCCACCACCACCAAAACCACCAAACCCGCCAAACATATTAAATCCCTGTTGACTCTGTGTATTTGTGGATGTAGACGATGTTGCAAGCGGTGGTAAAATCACAATATCGCCTTCATTTAGACCACTAACAATTTCTATATACTGGTCGTTGTTTATTCCAACTTCAACAGACCTCAAAACAGAACCCTTGTAGTAGCTATTTTCAAGAAGTCTTTCAACTCGTCTTGAACGCTGGGTATTTAAACCATTTTGTTGTTGAGAATTTGAACTTTGAACCTGACTCTGAGAACTCTGGGTAGAATTAAATCTTGAACCGAACCTACTCATAAGTGAGTTATTCGATAAACTCTCATTTTGCTGCCAAGAACTTTCCTGATTTTGAATGTGGTCGGATGTAGATGATGACGTTTTGACAAATACAAAATATCTATTGCCAAACTTCTGAACAGCTTCAAGCGGAACACGCAAAACATCCTGTTTCTGGTCAACTATAATCTCTGCGTTTGCATTCATGCCAATCTTGAGGTCTTTAGGATTTTCAATTGAAATTGTAACTGGATATGTTGTAACACCATTTTGTGTTGTGCCTTCAAGCGGAATCTTTGAAACCTTCCCTGTCAGCGGGTTTGTCTGTGTCTCTGGTAGCGCATCAACTGTTATATTTACTTTTTGCCCTACTTTTATTTTAGCAATATCAAGCTCATCTATGTCAACCCTGAATTCTAAATTTTTGTCATCAAATACAGTTGCAAGTACTTCTCCTGCTTTTATATTATCACCTTTCTTGAAATTTATATTTGTCACAATACCATCAAACGGTGCTTTGATATAGTAATTTTCAAGATTGTTCTGAGCTTCTTTTAACTGGTCCTGCAAGTTTTTGAGCTGCTGTTGATAATTTTTGAGCTGTTTTTGATAATCGTCATTTTTAAGTCTCAAAATCAATGTTCCTTTCTGAACATACTGATTATTTTTTATATTAATTACATCTACTTGGCCATCTGCTTGAGCTTTTAAAACAGCTTTTTGAGCATATTCAAGCGCTGCCGACGATACACTCATGTAATCCTGTCCATCGATTGTAACTTGTAAAGATGCTGTCATGCCCTCTTGAATAGCACCAGGGTTTTGTACCTGAGCTTCTACATCAAATACTCTGCTTCCATACTCGTTTGTGTAGATGCTATTTCCAATATATGTTATATTGCCCTGAATCGGCTGCGCTATATCTTGAATGTAAAACAGAACTGGCATTCCATCTTTTACCTTGCCATATATAGCTGCTGGAAATGATACTTTTACTTTTAATGTAGACGGATCAATAATTGTTGCAATATTTGATCCATTTGCTACTCTGTCACCAGAATTTAAATTAAAGTTTTTAACTATACCTGATATGGGAGCTGTGATTGTTAGGTTTTTTATTTGATCCTGAACATCTGATATAGAAGAGGTAATATCATCTATCTGGCTTTTGATTGAATCAACCTTATCTTTTGCATCAGTATTTTCAAGTTCAAAAATCACATCACCCTTTTTTACCCTGTCACCATCTTTGAAGTTGACAGCTGTTATTGTTGAACTGACGGTTGAGGTGAGGTCTGTACTCTGTGCAGATTCAATTGGACCTGAACCTGTGACTGTTACAGTTATATCACCACGACTTACCACTGCCGTTCTCTGTGTTTGAACATTTGAACTTTTGTTTTTGTTGGAAATATATTTATATGCACTGAACCCTGAAGCACCTGCGATTATTGCTATGACAATTACAATTGACAATACCTTTGCCCATCGCCTCGACTTTATATTTACCTTTACTTTAGAAACTTTAACATTGTTCTGATTTTCCATAAAGTGATCACATCTCCTTTCTAAAAGATTTAAAATTATTTTGATGAATAGGTTCCCACCACGACCATCCTTTTTGCAGTTGTTTTATTGCTATCTTGAAACCAGAAATATACTATATTGTTTACCTTCAGGCTTTTTAATGTAATCTTTTTCTCATTAACCTGCCCATTGTTAAATGTACTTGTTAAAATTTCGGTTGATTTTGTTATATAAATTACTTTGGTATTACTAGTAAGCTTTATTGGTAACTGTCTTTGTGAAAAACCCTGCCTCTGCCCGTTTGATGGTTTAGTGGATTGTGACCTCTGACTTTTTTGCTGATTTGCATTATTTTGCCTTTCATTTTGTGGTCTTTGTATCTGCGGCCTGTTAAATTCTACAACTATTATGGTAAGTTTGTTCGATTCTATTTTTTTGATAACGCCTATCTGATCTGGAACTCTATATGGGTCATATGTGTCTACAAGTACTATCCTTGATACGTTTGTTTTCTTTGAATCAGAAAACCATATGTAGAGGATGTCATTCGGTCTCAGGTCTTTTGGAGAAATTTTAATTTCATTTATCTGTCCATTTTCAAATAGTCTTACATACATTTGTGTTTTGTTATTAACAACTAATATTTGAATTTTGTTGGTTAGGACAACATTAACTCTTCCAAATCCTCTTTGCTGGTTTTGATTCTGTAAATTCGCAACCATTATTGTTATTTTGCTGCCAGATACGCTTTTTACAACACCGACAAGCTGAGGTGATGCCAAGTTTTGATTTGAACTTGAATAAACTCTTAGCAGCGGCTGAGAGGTCAAAAAGATAATAAGCATAATTGCTAAACTAACATATGTATTTTTCTTGTGATTCATCATTGCTTCTCGCCTCTCTGTTAAATTTATACTTTTGTTTTAAAAGTATATTAGCAAAAAATTGTGAATTAATTTTTAATTTTTTTTGAACAATTTTTAATGAGTTGTTAAATTTGCAAATGGGGAGGGTATGAGTTGAGTCTATATAATTGTGTAAAAAGGGATTGAGCCACCCCTCACCCTCTGGTTAGAATAGAAATTAAGAAGAACCAAAAACCAAATTCTTTCAGGAGGGATGAGGAATGGCTCAATACAATATTACCATAGATTCTGAAATTTTGCATTACCTTTTTACAACAGGCACAAAAGACGAGAAATTAGCCAAGTTATTAGAATCAATACTTAATCAAATTTTAGCGTATCTTGCTACTGAACAAATTAAGGCTTAAGCCTATCGAGAGGACAGAGGAAAGACAAGATTATCGTAACGGTTATTATTCAAGGAATTTAATTACCAGAGTAGGGACTTTGACTTTGAAAGTACCAAGACTGCGTAATGGTAAATTTACTACAGACCTTTTTGAACGTTATCAGCGAAGTGAACAAGCGCTTTTATTGGCATTGATGGAGATGGTGGTAAATGGGGTATCCACACGAAAGATTGAAGAAATTACTTATGAGTTATGTGGGACTGAGTTTTCAAAATCCACCATTTCAGAGCTTTGCAAAAATCTTGATCCTGTAATTGCGCAGTGGAATTCGGGGTCTTTGGAAGAAAAGAAGTTTCCTTTTGTGTAAGCCTATGCGATGGTTGTAAAGATAAGAGAAGAAGGTCGTGTTCGACAGAGAAGTCTTCTAATTGGTGTAGGTGTAAATGAAGAAGGTTACAGAGAAGTTTTGGGGGTTATGATAGGAGACAGCGAATCAGAAGAAAGCTGGGGAGAATTTTTCTCATGGTTAAAGGAAAGAGGGTTGCATGGAGTCGATTTAGTTGTTTCAGATCATCATAAAGGGCTTGTACAAGCGATTTATCGACATTTTCAAGGTGCGACCTGGCAAAGGTGTCAAACTCATTTTATGAGAAACATTCTTGACAAGACACCGAAGGGTTTACAAAAGGAACTACATGCTAAGATAAGAGCTATATTTGAAGCTCCAGATGCAAAGACAGCAAGGGTGTTGTTAAATCAAGTGTTGGAAGAGTACAAAAATAAAGCCCCAAAAGCAATGGAAGTTTTAGAAGAAGGATTTGAAGACGCGATAGCAGTTTTAGAACTTCCAGAGCCATACCGAAGGAGGCTGCGCGTAGGCTGATATGTTAGAGCGACTGAATGGAGAAATTCGTCGACGAGAAAGGGTGATAAGGTATTTGTTAGCCGAGAGTCGTGTATTCGCTTAATAGGTGCTTTATTAATGGAACAGGATGAAAGATGGCTATCTACGAGGAAGTACTTACAGATGAGAGAGTATTTTGAGTGGCAGGAAAAGGTGAAGGAAGGTGTTAGAAAAGAAATTGTTTTGATGAAATGAGCTTTTTTAAGGCTGTTAGTTTGTAAATGGGCGTAGAAGATATTTTAAGGCTTACAGGTAATAATTGGTAAATTATAATTTACAAAAAACCATATGGAATTTTATTCGACCGATTAAAATATACTAAAAAGCTTATATTCTAACCAGAGGGTATTTTACACAAAAATTTGGACTTGACCGAGGGTATGTAATGTTAAAAAATAAATAATGAGAAAATAAAATTCTCGCTTTTATAATCAACATTAATTTGGATTTTTCTGATATGTTCACAGATAGGAAAAGGTACCAAGAATGGTTGATTAATTGTGTAATTTTATTTTGAATATATCAGAAAAAACATAGCACTTATTCTGAATGCCTGCTATAATTAAAATTGTTTTTAGGTATAAAAAAAAACACACAAAAGAAAGGAGGCATCCAGAATAAGTGCTCAATCATAATTATATCACAGAACTTTTGAAATCAAAAGATATCATTCTCCACCAAGTAGTAGAAAGCAAAAGGAAGTAGAACTCCACATAAGTCAGGCGCAAAAACCTCACAAGTGTCCTAAATGTGGTAGTATCACAAGCAAGATACATGATTATCGTGTCCAAAGAGTAAAGGACATACCAATAATGGGTAAGAGAACATATTTAATTTTAAGAAAGTAAAGATATGTTTGCAAAGAATGTGGAAAGAAATTTTTTTGATATGCGACAAAGAATAACAAACAGATTAATAGTATTCATTAGATGTGATTTTTCATTATAAACTCAAGTATTGCTTTCTCTTTAAGATAGTCTCCATAACAAACAAAAATTTTCTTCATCAGATATATTTAATTTATATTCTGATTATTACCCAGAATGATCTAATTTACTTTACACAAAAATATTTAAAATCTCGGATGGTGTTTAGAAAATACCCACTTCAATTCTTGACAAATAGCCTTTAATATATTGGGTCATAAAAAAGGGTGTAGTGACGTCATGTCACTACACCCTTTTTGTTCAGCACTATACTAATTATTGTACGCTTATTGTCCCTGATGTATAATCAGATGACATAGTATTTTGTGCAGGACTTACATCTTTGATCTGGGATGCTGTAACAGTTACTGTGTAGTTACCTTTTGAAAGCCCAGTTACTAAAATACCTACCACATTAGAACCATTTGAAATAGTTGCCTTTGTTGCAGCAACAACATTACCTGCGGAATCTTTTACAGTTACTGCAGCATCTAGATTTACTACGGTAACAGCTTCACTAAATGCAATTGTTATTGTTCCAACTCCACCTGTTACACTAGCTACTGCTGGCGCAATACCATCATCAATGTTTGCCCATACATTTCCACTTGATGTATATGTCTTTTCAAAAATGCTCTTAATAGTTGTACCATTTGATATTAAGGAATATGTTCCACCAACATTTGATGGTACGCTTAGGTTTGCTAATGTGAATTTAACTGTTACATCGCCAACACTATAAGATGCTGAACTGAAATAGTAGTTAGATGTACCATTTGTTACATAGAATGCGTTTGGTGCAATTGAATAAATACCTTGATTAAATGTTACAGCTACTTGATTTGCAGCTGTAAATTTAACTGCTGTAATTGTTAAAGATTCTACAGCTGTTGTCAATGTCTGGCTAGTTAATATAATTTCGTTACCAGCTACATCTTTAACTCCATATACAACTAATGTTCCACCAACAATATTACTGCCAAATGTAAGCTTAACAATTCTATCGCTAATTACTGATACACTTGAAGGATTAATTGAACCATTTACGGTATAGTTGGTTACTTTTTTCACTGAATCTGTATTCATAGCCTCGTCAAATACTACATAAACGTTGTATGTGCTTCCTACAATATCATAAGCTACAGCTTTAACTGTTGGTCTCTTAATATCAGGCAATGTAACTGCAAAGCTTAAATCAGGTACTTTGAGCTGAAGTGGTGTTGCTTCATAAAATCCTGTCAAAACAACTGTGCAACTTCCGCTGTAGTTGAATGCAGGAATTACAACCTTGCTGTTAGCTGTATCTACAGTATAGGTTACTGATGTTCCATTTATCTTAACCGCTGCATTACCATCTTTGTTGTAGATTGGTTTGCTGAGTGTAACTGTAATATTGTTGCTACTGTCAACACTTGTGCCCGTAATTGTAACAGCTGATGTATCAAGTGTTAATGTTTTTGCTACACCAGTTACACTTGCAGTATTACCAGCAAGATCTGCAACTGTGTAATCTATTGTAACGACACCCACTAAACCAAGACTAATATTTACAGTTGCTGTTACTGTTGCACCACTTACTGATACTGTTGCAACATTACCATTTATTTTAACGCTGCTTGCGCTTCCAATATCTTCATCGAAAATAAGTTGTACAACAGCCTTGTTTGAATCTGTATAAACAAGTTTAACATCTTTCAACTGTGGAGCTGCTGTATCAGCTGTTACTGCAACATCACCACTGTATGCAACAGCACTATAGCCTGCAAAGTCTTTTACTTCGTTTGTTACTTCAACTTTGTGGTTACCAGCACTGAGTGCATTTGTCAATACAACTTTAACAACATTGTTTACATAATCAGTTGATACGCTATTAGCAACCTGATTTACGCCATCAACTTTGAGCCATGTGAGATAACCTGCTGTTGATGGTGGAACTACAGGTTCACTAAACGTAAGCTGTAAAATATTTTGTTTCAGTGCTTCAACTTTTGTTACAGTTGGCTGTTTTGTATCTTGAATAGTTAAATTTGCATTATAATCACTTGCAAGAACTTTCCCGTATTTTGACTTAATTGTATTTGCCAATACAGTTACTTTTACAGTGGAGAATTGAGAAACTGCATTGTCAAGAACTATTACAACACTCTTCTTGTCTGCAGCCGCTCCTACTGTGAATCCACTTGTTGAATCATTTACTTTGAATGCACTTGCCTTAACTGTACTTGCATCCAATTCATCATTGAATGTAACCGTTACTGTCTTGAGATTGTCAGAAGCAACCTTTGAAACTTGCAAGTTAACTGGCGCACCTACAAATGTCTTACCTGTATCTTGACCTTTGCAGAATACTTTATAAGTTGTATTTGGTGTCTGAGCTGCTGTCTTTAATACAAGCTTTCCTGCTCCAAAGTCAGATGCCTGAGAATCAATTAATGTTACCGCAATTGTCTTTGATGGATCAGATGCATCCTTGATTTCAAAATCAAGAGGAATTACATCGCCATCTTCAAGTGTTGCAATCTCATTTCCAAGATATGCATCTACATAAACTTCAATTGTGTCATTTGCAACTGCTTTAACATCCTTAACAACTATTGTCTTTTCTGGTTGGAAGAATGCATTTGCGAATGCTACTGCTGCTTGACCTCTGATTACAACATCACCAATTCCAACTTCATCTTCGATACCATTGAAAAATCCAAGGTCAAGAGCCTTTCTTACATAGTTGAGAGGCCATTTTCCTGCTGCTGGGCTTTCACCTTTTGCAGCAACAAGCATCTTGCAGAGCTCTTCAAACTTGACAGGTTTGTCTGGCTTGAATGTTCCATCTGGGTAACCATTTACAATACCGAGGTCTTTTCCTGCCTCAACATATGCAAATGCCCAGTGATCCTTTGGAACATCTGTGAATGATGGCTCTACATCCTTATAATCATTGATGACATCTTCTTGACCTGTTGCTCTGATAATCATTGCCAAAATTTCTGCTCTTGTGAGTGACTTGTCGAGCATCAGGTCGCCTTGCTCATTGCCTTTTAAAATGCCCTTTTCCTGGAGAATTTTTGCAGCCTGGTCATACACAGAACTTGTTTCTTGTGTTGATTCGTCCTGTGCAAACGCAGGCGCAATTATTGAGAGAGCAAAAAGCATTACTGTGATAATAGCGATGAGTCTTTTAAACTTTCTCATAACTACTCACCAAACCTCCTTGTATGATTTTTTAGTGATAAGGCTATACTATTTTCTATATAGCATAACCTCATCACTTACAGCTACAATTTTATCAAGCGGTTTTTTAATAGTCAATAGCTCTGACTAAACTGTAACCAAACTGTAAAATTGGTGAAACAATTTTATTACACTCTGAAAACTTGCATAGCATCTTTTAAGTCCTGTGCAAGCTTATTTAAGCTTTCTGCCATAGCACGAAGCTCTTCAATTGCTGCAAGCTGCTCTTGAGTTGAGGCAGAAACCTCTTCAGATGATGCAGCAGTTTCCTGTGATATTGCCGAGATATTTTCGATACTTCTTACAATTGTATCCTTTTCTTTATCAATTGACATAATAGACTGATTAATATTTTCAATACCATCTATCAGTTCATCCATAGCAGATTTTATGCTTGAAAATGCAGCTGAAACATTTTTAACAGCTTCATTTTGCTTTTCAATAACATCTTCCACTTTATCAGCAACATCCTGAGCAGCTTTTGTCTGACTTACAATTCTTTTTATCATATCCTCAACTTCTCGTGTTGATTCTTTTGACTGGTCGGCGAGCTTTCTAATCTCACTTGCAACAACTGCAAAACCTCTACCCGCCTCACCAGCTTTTGCAGCTTCAATTGATGCATTTAACGCTAAAAGTTTTGTTTGTTCTGAAATACTTGATAGTACCTGAATAATCTTGCCAATTGACCTTGAATAGTCAGCAAGCTGATTAATGGTTGATATCATTGCATTTGTAATGTTTACTGTGTCAAGCGAAATATTACTTAATACTTCAACAACACTTTCACCTTTTTCAGATAGATTAGATACATCTTTAGTCAATTTCTCCATTTTATTAGACGATTCAACAATAGTTTCTATCTTTTCACCAAAGCGTGATACTACCTCAACAACCCCTGTTGCTTCTTTTGCCTGATTTGATGCACCTTCTGCAATTTCAGAAATTGCTTTTGCAACCTCATTTGACGCTGCAGCTGTTTCACCAGCTACTGTTGATAAAGTAGAAATTGCAGAGGTTACTTCCCCACTCAAAGTTATACCCTTTTCGATAAGTTGTTTAATATTTTTTGTCATATTATTGAAACTGTGCGCCATAAGACCTATCTCGTCGTTACGCTGGATATCTAATTTTATTGTCAAATCGCCTTTTTCTGCAACTTCAAATGCATTTGTTATCTTTTCTATGTCGCTTACAATTCTCAGCGCAAAATATATACCAAGAACAAGTGCAATCATAGTAAATATTATTGTTAGAACAATCGAAATGACTTCTAATTTCCTTGCACTTGTCATAAGTTGTGAAATAGGGATCATCCCTATAACAGCCCATGGTGTATCCGGAATCAACGAATACGTTATAAGAAATGGTTGATTTGAATATACTGTATCAAAAGCTCCTGACTGCTTATCAGCTTTCATATTTGCTAAAACCTTTTTTATAAAATTGGTGTCTTTGTTTGGTATATTTTTGAATTTATTCTCCCATTCTGTTGGTAGTACAACCTGCCCCTGAGAAGAGACTGCAAGCATAAATCCGCCCTGTTGAGAAATCTGAGACTCCTGAAGCTGGTCTCTAAGCCAGTTTTTGCTTACATCAAGGAGCATTACCCCAAGTGTTTCGTTTGTCGCAATGTCTTTAAATGGTAGTCCGATACAAAAAGCATATTCAGGAATATTTGTATTGTTTTTTTTGGCTACCTCATCAAATTCCTTATCATGCACTTCAATTATTGTAGGTCCGCCAGCATCGAGTATTTTTTTGTACCATCCTGTATTTTTTATTTTTTCATAGTCAATCTCAAAAACTATCGATGGATTAAACAACGATTTTTCTTTATTTACCAATATGTAAATTCCTGCAATCATATTGTTCGAAATTAATACATTTTGCATAGCTTTGTTTGCATCCGTCTGCAGTGTTATTTTTTCGTAGTCTTCTAACGCTGCCTGTTTACTTTCAGAGTAGTACCTTTGAATAAGCTCATTAGACATAAGCTGAGTTGCATTGTTCTGAGCAGTTTTTACTGCAAGCTGAAAGTATTTTGCAGTTGAATCTGTTGCAGCAAGATATGATTTCTTACTTTCATTAATAACCGAATTTACTGACATTGATATTGACAAAATGTCAATTATTACAATTGGAATAATCACAATACACGCAATCAATAATGCAAAGCGTTTTGCAAGTTTTCCTCTCTTCAAAAATGAAAAAATCAAGACTTGAAGATTAACGCCGTTTCTCAATTTGGTCATACCTTCTTTTTTCACAAGTACTCCCACCCTTATAAATTTTGTATGTTAATTTTGATTATATCTTATTTTATCTGCCAATACAATAATAAGTCACTTTTTATTGATTATTCGACAAAACATTTTAACAAAATTATTTAATTTTTAATGAACAAAATAACTTAAATAACTACTAGTAAATACGATATTATGTTGTAATTTAAAACAAAACCCTGCAAAAGATATCTTCTTCTGCAGGGCCATTAAAATTTATTTAAACAACGTCAAAAGAACCCCTGCTGCAACAGCAGAACCAATAACCCCGGCAACATTTGGTCCCATTGCATGCATCAAAAGAAAGTTTGAAGGATTTTCTTTTTGCCCCACAACCTGTGAAACGCGTGCTGCCATTGGCACAGCAGAAACACCTGCAGAGCCAATGAGAGGATTTATCTTGCCGCCAGAGAGCTTATACATAATCTTGCCAAACACAACTCCGCCAACTGTTGCAAATATGAATGCCAAAAGGCCTAAAAAGATTATTGCAAGGGTCTTTGGATTTAGGAACCTGTCGGCTGTGGCAGTTGCACCAACCGAAAGTCCCAAGAAGATTGTGATTATGTTAATCAGAGCATTTTGGGCTGTGTCTGAAAGCCTTTCAACAACCCCACATTCTCTAAAGAGGTTACCAAGCATCAGACATCCTATCAGCGGTGCAACAGATGGCAAAAGCAGCGACACAATTATCGTAACCGCAATTGGGAAAACAATTCTTTCAAGCTTTGAAACCTCTCGAAGCTGGTCCATTTTGACCATTCGCTCTTCTTTTGTTGTCAAAAGCCTCATAATAGGCGGCTGAATAAGCGGAATCAAAGCCATGTAAGAATATGCTGCAATTGCGGTAGCACCAAGAAGGTGTGGTGCAAGCTTTGTGGTAAGGAAAATTGCAGTTGGCCCATCAGCACCGCCTATTATACCAATAGATGCTGCTTCCTGCGGTGTAAAGCCTATTAGAAGCGCTACCATGAACGCAAAATAAATTCCAAACTGGGCAGCAGCGCCAAGAAAAAGACTAATTGGCCTTGCAATCAGCGGTCCAAAGTCTGTCATAGCACCAACGCCTAAAAATATAAGTGGTGGGTAAATGCCAAGTTTTACACCTTGATAAAGATAGTACACAAGTCCGCCCTTGTCGTGGCTTGATAAAAACGAAAGTGGTAGGTTTGCAAGCATCATACCAAACGCAATGGGAAGCAAAAGAAGCGGTTCAAACTTTTTACCAATTGCAAGATATATCAAAATGCATGATATTGCAAGCATTATTGCCTGACCCAATGTTATCTTGGCAAAACCAGATGTTGTTAAAATGTCTGATATTGCCTTTGTTATCATATTGAAAAATTCCATCTTTGTTTCTCTCCTTCTTTTGTAGTTACTTTAAGATTGCCAGTATATCACCACTTGCAACCTGAGCACCTTTTGATACTAAAATCTTTTCTACTACACCATCTTCCGGTGCCATAATCTCATTTTCCATCTTCATTGCTTCTAAGATGAAAAGCACATCGCCTTTTTTGACCTTCTGTCCCTCCTTAGCATTGACAGATAAAATTTTTCCTGGCATAGGAGCAGAAACTTTTGTTCCACCTGTGACAACCCTTGAAATCTCATCACTTGAAACTTTTTTTGAAACTGAAGAAGAATCCATATGACCATTTCCATTTGAAACCCTCTCAACCTCAACCTCAAACTTTTTGCCGTTGATTGTTACAATATATTTCATAATTAAACTCACCCTCCGCAAAAAAAATTGTTTTTTTATTCTTTTACTGGCTTAATTGATTTTATTTTAAGCTCAGAAAGAGGAATATCAGAATCTATTGCAACTGCAGCCAAGATTGCTGCAACCTCTTCATCCTCCGCGTCTAAGACATTAGCCTCGCCAGATGTAAAACCTGTCTTTTCAACGGGCTTGTACTCCTGCGTCTCGTCTATTTCAAGAGAGGAAAGCTCGCTTTCGGTAGCCTTCGTTGGCTTTTCGAACCTCTGCAAAACCTTTGATAAAAGGCTTATAATCCCGCACAAAAGCGCAAGCACAGCAAAGACAATGAGCATCCCGATAACCGTCACTTCAAGACCAAGGATGAATCTCTGACCCAAGGTAGAGTATTCCATTTATTTCACCTTCTTGCTCAGAAAATTTTAAGATATTCCTTCTATTGTATATTCAATCTTTCTTTCTCTTGGCTCTTTCTTTTTGCCTCTGTTTCTCAAAAACTCCTCAGCAACCTGAGGGAAGAGAATGTAAGACAACACATCCTCATCGCTTTTTGCAAAATCTTTGACTTTACCCTTTGTCTTTTCGAAAATAGGCTCTAAGGTGTCTGCAAACCTTCCCTCAATCGGCTTTTCATCGCCAAGAACTTTTTTGACAAGCTCAGGGTTGATTTTCCCGGGTGGTCTTCCATACTCGCCTCTTATATATGCCTTTACTTCTTTGAGGATCACCTTGTATCTCTCACCAGAAAGCACATTTGCAGCAGCTTGCGTGCCAACCATCTGACTCATAGGTGTGACAAGCGGTGGATAGCCTAAATCCTCTCTTACCCTTGGTACCTCCATCAAAACCTCATCAAGCTTATCCAAAGCGTTTTGCTGTTTTAGCTGAGCAATGAGGTTTGAAAGCATGCCACCTGGAATCTGGTAGATGAGTGCATCTGTGTCTGTTGAAAGAACAAAAGGATTCAAAATTCCATTTTTTATAAACTTGTCTTTTACAGGCTTGAAAAAGTCGTTTATCTCTTTTAAAAGCTTATCATTAAGATTTGTATCATACCCCATCTGCTTTAGTGCATAGTTGAGCGTCTCTGTTGGCGGCTGAGATGTGCCACCTGAAAAGCTCGAAATTGCTGTGTCAATCCCATCTACACCGGCTTCGACTGCTTTGAGGTATGTGAGAATTCCAAGCCCTGTTGTGGAATGTGTGTGAAGAAAAATTGGTACCTTGA
The DNA here is from genome assembly GCF_017347585.1 of Caldicellulosiruptor diazotrophicus. NCBI lineage: Bacteria > Bacillati > Bacillota > Caldicellulosiruptorales > Caldicellulosiruptoraceae > Caldicellulosiruptor > Anaerocellum diazotrophicum. The sequence continues at coordinate 332,449 of NZ_AP024480.1, read as the reverse complement.
CGTTTTCTTTTAGAGCCTTTACAAGCTCGTACGCCTCTTTCGGGCTCATGATACCTGCCATGTCTTTTATGCAGATGGAGTGAACGCCCATGCTTTCAAGTTCTTTTCCGATTTTTACGTACATCTCAAGGTTATGGATTGGACTTATGGTATACACAATTGTGCCCTGTGCATGACCGCCTGCTTTGATTGTCTCATCAACTGCAACCTCAATGTTTCGAAGGTCGTTTAATGCATCAAATATCCTTATTATGTCCATTCCATTTTCGATAGATTTTCGGACAAACATCCTCACAACATCGTCTGGATAGTGTCTGTAGCCCAAAAGATTTTGCCCGCGAAGAAGCATCTGAAGCTTTGTGTTTTTCACTTTTGATCTTATCTTTCGCAAGCGCTCCCAAGGGTCTTCATTTAAGTACCTAAGACATGAGTCAAAGGTTGCACCGCCCCAGCACTCAATAGAATAATACCCCGCAGCATCTATTTTTTCTAATATACCCTCAAAATCTTCAAAAGACATTCGCGTAGCAATTAAAGATTGCTGTGCATCTCTCAAAACTGTCTCTGTGATATGAATCCTTTTCATTTTTTCCAACTCCTTTTACAACCTGCTTTGAATTTTGGTGCCAATTTTATTTTTGGTCAATTTTTTAACAAAAGGCGCATGGTATTAATTGTAGCATCTTTGATTAAATTTTTCTACATCAAACTTAACAAACCTGTTTGTAAACATTTCACTATTCATAGCTTTATATCAGCACCTATTACGCCCAATAAGTTACCAATATTGTCATATACAGGCATTGATATAGTAATGCAGTAATTTCTTGTTATAGCTGAAATGTAAGCTGAAGATACATATGTGTGACCTGCCACTGCTTTTGTAAACCACTCCCTGACTTTTGCGTTTTCTATGCCCTCCGGCGGATTTGAATATATAAAGGTTCCATCAGGATTGTTTGTCCACAGAGCCTCAAATATATTAGAAAACTTTTGAAGACTTTGGTCTATAACCTCTTTATGATTGAGCTCCTTCTGCCAGCTTAAAACAAGTTGTGGAATCACCTCATTTTCAATGGTCTCGATAGCCTCTGCAACACGCTGCTGGTTTACCTCTATCTCTACTCTCTTTGTGATCTTTGCTGAGATGTCGTTTCTGACAGACTCAAACTCCCTACACATGTCAACAAGCCTGTTCATAAGCCGCATAAGCCTTGCTGCAGTTTTTTGGCTTACCTCTACAGAACTCAAAATTCTGCTGGTGCTGGCATCAACAGCGATATAGTCATTCTCAAGTCTTGATACATAGTGCTTAAGGTCATTCACAATAGAGTACTGGACAGAAAGCTTTTCTGATGCCTGGGAAATTTTCTTGTTTATGTAGTCAACAAGCTGCGAAACCTGATTTAGTTTCTGGAAAGTAGTCTTGCCATACTCAACTTGTGCTGATATTATGTCCTTACTTTTCTCGCTGAGGCTTGAAATTCCATCAACTATGCCAGAAATCTCGATGATAAAGTCTCCAATCTCGTCTGCAGTTGATTTTGTGTCATTTGAAAGTTTTCGGATTTGGTCAGCAATTACATGAAAGCCGGTTTTTAAATTCTCACCAAGCACACTTTCAAGCTTTGCAGATTCAATAGAAGCGTTCAGCGCAAGGATGTTTATCTGCTCTGAAATTTTCACAATTGTGCCAAGAAAATCTTCTACCTTTTTGAAAACAGTCTTGAGCTTGGTTATTTGGTCTGCCATTTTCTGGGTGTATGCTGTATTTTCTGAAACCATACTTTCCAAATCGGTTGAAACCTCAGCAAGCAGTTTTTGAATGTCTTCTTGAATATTCTGGTTTTTTTCTTTAAAATGAGTCATAAATTCTTCAAGGCTTGAGACATTTTCATATGCACTTTCAATGTGCTGAAGGACAAGTTTCAAACCTACCAGAAGTCCTGATATAGAATTTTGAATGTCCTTGCTATTTGTTAGCACAAGATTGGATTGCTGCTGGTTCTTTTCTGCGCTTGTTTCGATGTCATAAGCAACAGACAAGATCTTGTTGTATGCAAGGTCAATCTCTTTGAATATGTCACTTAAGAAGCTCTGAAAAGATGCTGCCCAGTCTTTCACAGGTGTCAAAAAGAGCTGTTCAATTGCGTTGAGGTTGTTCTTTCCCTGCAAAATTGAAATTGTCTTGTCAACAAAGATTTTTAAAATTAGAACCGAAAAGACAACTGATAACACAAGCGCACCCAAGATAGTCAATACAACCTGCATCTTGCAAAACCCCCCTGTAAAAAGTTTTACAAAAAAATTAAAGGCGCTTTGAAGCTTATCGCCCCAAAACGCCTTTGTTTTGGATACAATATTTTTTTATAAATTATAGCATAGACTATCAAAAAAAACAAGAGGTCAAAACAATTCTCTTCCAATTCTGTATACAAACCAGTTTATAACCTCTTCCATGGATTGAAAGGACTTTTATAACTATTAAACTTTATCATATCTTGAATGATTTTGTCGCCTTGGGCAGCAGTTATCAATTTCTGATCATATGCTTCGTATAGTATCCCCAAACTTCCCTTCAGTTTTAACCCATTGGCTTTACAGTAATTCTTTACACCTGTCATATCATCGCTTATAACAATAAAATTATTAACTTTCGCAATTGCCAAAATTGCTCCTTCTCCTGGATGAAATCTTTTTCGTATTCTGGTATGTTCTACAAACTCCATAGGAGTTAAAGTGTATGAAATAACAAACTCTTTCAGCCAGCCTTTTGAAATAGCGTCAGATATGTAAGGTCTAAGTTCTGGTTTATCTTCACATTCTTGTATAACAATAGTTGGCATATAAAGTTTTTGTCCATACAGAATTTCAAGTATGTTAATGTTACCCGTTAGGGCAAAGTTTGAAAATACATTTGTATCTATTACTGCAGGGGGATTAGTCATACATCCAGTCCCCCTCTTCAACAGGTTGCCCCTCTATTATATCATTTAGGTTAATATTTACTGCGTTTAAATATTCTTCTGCTTTCCTTTGGCTTATCTGTTCTAATTTGAAAGCATCCACAACTAATTCTACATAAGCTTTGGAACAATAAATATCATTTGTAGGTTGATAAAGCTGAGTGTTATAACCAAGGACTTTTGCCAGTTTAGTTATTGGGATATTTAAATAGCAAGAAGGGTCTTTTATATATCCCAACTCCTGTAATTTTATTACAATTGCCTTATAACTTACACCAAAATATTGCTGAATAAAAAGCACATCTGTAACATCTAACTCTCCTTTTTTATTTTTCCGTTTTACTGCTATTTCCATCACACCTTCATCTGGCATTAAAAAGTGGGAAGCAAATAAATCTGCCATAATTTCTTCCTGTTTTGAATTAGGTGAATTAACCATACAAATTCTGCTTGTGATTTCAGGATTGTATTGGTAATGATACAATTCATGGGCAGCTGAAAAAATCTGATGGCCAAGAGTTCGTGCTGAGTTTATAACAATCAAACAAATGCCTTTTCTTTTCCTATAAAGTGCTGAGATGCGTGTATCAAGAAATGGTTTTTTAAAAATGCTGCGCAACCCTTTCCTGAGTAAGCCCAACACTTTTCCTTGCTTTTTGCAACCTTTCTGGTATAATTTGTTTCATAAATTTCACCCCAACTTGTTGAACAATTTCAACATTTCTTTGACATTATTATAACACTTTGTTGCTTTTTGTAAACACAAAATTGCTTCTTTGATCTTGAAATGCATACATAAAAAAATGGGCTATCCAAAAGGTAAAAACCTCTGTTGAGGTTTTCAAAAACCCTTTCAGAATAGCCCTTACAAATTCTTATTCTTTCACAGCTCCAGCAGTAAGTCCCGACACAATTCTTTGCTGGAATACAAATACCATTAGCACAAGCGGAATCATCACCACAATTGCTGCAGCTGAAATCTCATCCCAGGGAATTGTGAACCTTCCCTGGAACATGACAATTCCAACAGATACTGTTCTCCAGATATCGTCTGTGTTGATAACCAGGGCAAACAAAAACTCATTCCATGCAGAGATAAAAATCAAAATTGCTGCAGTGAATATTCCCGGTGCTATGAGAGGCGTTATAATTTTATAAAAAATTTGGAATGTGTTGCACCCGTCAATCTTTGCTGCTTCATCAATTTCATGAGATACGCCTTGGTAAAATGTTGTCAGATACCAGATTGCAAGTGGCAGTGAAAATGTGGTGTATGGAATTAAAAGCCCAAAAAAGCTGTTTCTAAGCCCTAAGTTTTTTACCATAACGTAAATAGGAGATACAATTGTAATTTGCGGAAACATTGAAACAGCCAATGAAAGACTCAAAACAAGGTTTTTTATCTTTGGTGAGATGTTTGTCTTTGCAATTGCATATGCTGCAAAGCTGGCAATCACAATTGATATAATTGTTGTCTCAAGACCAATTACAAAGCTGTTTAAAATGTATCTGGCAAATGGTCTTTCAGTAAACACCATCTTGTAGTTGCCAATATGAGGTTTTAGTGTTATCAGTGATGAAATATTAAATATTTCACTTTTTGGTCTTATTGATGTAAGAAGTAGCCAGTAAAAAGGAAACAAAATTACAATCAGTGCCAGCACAATTATTATGTTCATAACAATCTTTGCAATCTTTTCGCCTGTCAGTTTCTTCTTGTTTTTCATTTTATCCCATCACCTCTTTTGATGTGAGAATACCTCAGCGCCAAGGATTTTTATATAGATAAAGCTTATAATGGTTACCATTATGAAAATCAGCACAGCTAAGGTTGAACCACTACCAAAGTCAAGCTGGTTAAACAAAGTTTTATAAGTGTAGATAGAAACTGTCTCTGTTGAGTTTGCAGGCCCGCCACCAGTCAAAACATAAATCAGGTCAAATACTCTAAATGCATCCAAGGTTCTAAAAAGCAGGGCCACAAGTATAGTTGGTTTTAACATCGGTAGTGTAATCCTGAAAAATTGATACACCGCATTTGCTCCATCCACTTTTGCAGCTTCATAAAGTGACTCCGGAATTGTCTGAAGTCCTGCAACAAGCAAAATTGCAATATAGGGCGTTGTTTTCCAGATATCGGCTGTCATTGCAGCTATCATTGCGTTTGTAGTGCTTGATAAAAGGTCTGCCGGGCTTTTGATAAGTCCAATGTCTGCAAAAAACTTTGCCAAGATACCAACCTGACCATCATACATAAACTTCCACATCAAAGCTGATATAACTGTTGGAATAGCCCAGGGCATAAGAACAATGCTTTTGAAAACATTTTTCAGGCTTGCTACTTTGTGCATAACAACTGCAAGCATTAGACCAAACATAAGTTCAAAAAACACTGTTACAACTGTGAACAAAAGTGTATTTTTTACGGCTGACAAAAGCCTTGAATCTTTTAGATAGTAGCAATAGTTCTGAAGACCAACAAAGTTTGGTTTAACTATCACCTGGTCAAACGCTAAAATTGCCTGTTTTAAATCATTCATCTCTTGCGTGTTTGGCAAAGAGTTTGTAAGGTTTATGATTTTATCTACATATGCATTATATTGATTTATCTCTTTAGCAGCCACTGGTAGATATTTTAGCTTGCTATCTACCGGCTGAAAGTTATTTAAAAGGTGATTGACCTTGTTGAGCCTGTCAATTCTTGCCTTTGTGTTAAAAATACTTTTCTCCATCATAGGCAATAGAGATTTTATTCTGGCAATTGTCTTTTTTTGACTATCATTTAAAGATTCAATATTGATTCCATCTATTATTGAAGAAACTGTAAAAATAGTATTAGCATAGTTTTCTACATCTATTTTATATGAAAGTGAAACCTCACTTTTTGTAGGATTATTGAGCTGAATGTCAAATAAGCTGAACACAAACACCTGTATCAGCGGAATCACCGCAACAAAAACAAATATCAAAACCGCAGGAAGTAAGAACAAATATCCAAACAGTTTTTCCTTTCTGCCCATTATTTTCCTCCCCTTTAAACTTGATTGGCAGGCTTAAAAACCTTTTAAGCCTGCCAACTCACAATATTAAGAATTGCCTTTTATTTTTGAGTCTTTACAAGCTCTTTTAACTTCTTGTCTAAATCAAGGACAGCTGTCTTTACATCTTTCTTGCCATTTACAATGTTGGAAAATTCAATCTGCATAGCATCTGAAATCTTTGGATAAATTGGTGAAACTGGTCTTGGAACAGCTGCTAATATAGCTTCAACAAACTTCTTATCTCCAATAAGCGGATTTGCTTTGATTACATCCTTGTCATTGAAAAGTGGTTTATACACTGGAACATTTCCATTGTAAATAGCCATAAGTTTCTGTCCTTCTTTTTGTACAAGGAACTTCAAAAGTCTCCATGAAGCTTCAGAATTCTTTGTATATTTATTAATACCAACCATCCAGCCACCAAGACAAGCAGCTGAACCTTTTGAACCTTTTGGAAGAGGCAAGATTCCAACTTTTCCCTTTACTTTTGACTGTGGACTGTTTACCATAGCCCACATGTATGGCCAGTTTCTTGCAAACACTGCAAGACCGTTTATGAAAGCAGTATGTGTTTCAATCTCTGTAAATGTGTTGATGTTTGGTGGAACAATCCCTGATGTTATAACTTTTCTCATCATGTTAAGTCCATCAATTGTTCCTTTGTTATTAACTACAATGTTTCCACTCTCATCAACAACTCTTCCACCATAAGATGCAATATATTCTATAGCATCACAAACAAGACCTTCGTACTGTTTTGCCTGCATTAAAAATCCATATTTTGTCCCATTTTTACCTTTGTATTTTTTAGCAACCTTAATCAAATCATCCCATGTCTTTGGGAGTTCATTATGGGGAACAATATCTTTTCTGTAATAAAGAAGTCCTGCATCAATAAACCTTGGAAATGCCCACATCTGCCCTTTAAATCTTGCAGCATCAATTGTCCCTTTAATGTAGTCATTGAGATTAATCTTGTCACGCTTTATAAACCTGTCAAGAGGAAGTGTGTAACCTGCCTGAGCAAACTCAGCTGGCCAGATAACATCCATGTCAAACACGTCAATGTCAGAACCACCAGCGCTCAGTACTGTCACAAGCTGGTCATGATTTTGACCTGTGTCAGAGGGGTTTTCTTTGTAGATTACCTTGATATCAGGGTTTTTCTTCATGAACTCTTGAATAATTTTTTCTGTTGCATGGGTTTCGTCCTTGCCACGTACATAGGTGATTGTGACCTGTTTTTTAGAACTGGCATTAGAATTGTCAGGACCAAAGACCAAAAATAAACTAACACTTAATGCAATTAGAATGACAACAGCAATAAATCTTTTCATTTAAAAATACCTCCTCTTAAGTAATTTTGTGATATAATATATATTGGGGAGATGTATAATATCCCATATGATGGGATATTACCAATTTTATGCCTGGTCTTTATCTAATTAGTTTTTTGTGAGATCAGGCAGCTATTTTTATTGTCTATCGTAATCGTTTACGCTAAATAAAATATATTATATCTTGTTCAATTTGTCAATAGGTCTTTAAAAAATGCATATCATTTTGTGATATTTGCATTTCTGGTTGATTCTCTTGGAATTATTGAAGTATCAAGTATATATTTACCTTTTGAAATTTTCTCACCAGACAAAATTTTTATTAAAAGTTGTGCAGCCAATCTTCCCATTTCATATCTTGGCTGGTGAACTGTAGAAATCTTTGGTGTCACCATTGAAGAAAGTTCGATATCATCAAAGCCCATAACACCAAGCTCATCGGGAATAGAAAAACCCAGATCTTTTGCTGCATCACATGCCCCAATTGCCATCTCATCGTTTGAGCAAAAGATAGCATCTGGAGCAGATGACATTTTCAAAAGTTCTTTTGTAAGTTTGTAACCACTTTCGTACTTGAAATCACCATATTTTATATATTTTTCATCACTACCTAACCCTAAGTTCTCAAGAGCCATTTTATATCCTCTTAGTCGGTCTTGAGAAAGAATAGATCCAATTTTTCCTGTTATTTTAGCAATCTTTCTGTATCCACACTTGTACAAAAACATTGTAGCATCATATGAAGCTTTAAAATTGTCAATACACACAGTCACAAGCTCGTCCGAAAAATAGTCAGAAATTATAACCAAAGGAAATTGTTTTGATATTTCAACAATCTTTTGAGGACCGCTCAGACTTCCAACAATCAATATTCCATCTGCTATCTGTCCTTTCATCATTTTGTAGTATTCCTCTTCAATTTCTTGAGAATCCGAAAAATCTCCAAGGATAATATTGTAACCTTTTTTGCGAGCTTCCTTTTCAATACCTTTAATTAACTTGTTAAAAAAGTAGTTTTCTATATCAGGTATCATCACCAGAATATTTTTTGTCTCTTTGCTTCTGAGCCTTCTTGCACTCTGGTTTGGAATATATCCAAGCTGGTCTATAATTTTCAGGATTTCTTTTCTTTTTTCCTCACTTACTCCTTCTTTACCGCTCAACGCCCTTGAAATTGTTGCAACAGAATAGCCAGTTATCTTTGCTATGTCTTTTATTGTATACTTCATCTTCCTCATCCTTTTTCTTTAATTTAGATTTGTACGTAATCGATTTCGATTATAAATAAAAATATAACAGCTAATTTAGGCGAAATCAATACATATTTTGTATAAAATGTGCGAAATTTTGTTGAACAAGGATAACAAAAAAGCAGGTAACTGTGTCTTTGATGAAGACTTATTGTTTATTACAATAGATTGTAAAATTTTTTAACAAGCCAAGCAAAAAAGAAGTATAATATAAAATGTAGAAGTATTTTAGCATTGAAACTTTCAGGTTGGAGGTAAGTTTTTTAAAAATGAATAAATACTTTTTTATAGGTATCGGTGGAATATCAATGAGCGCAATTGCTTTGATACTCAAAAATCAGGGTTTTTGCGTTGAAGGCTCTGACATGCAGGAAAGCGCTACTACAAAAGTGCTAAGAGAAAACGGAATAAATGTATATATTGGTCATGATGAAAGTCATATACACGGTGATGAAATTGTAATATACACTGCGGCAATTTCAAAAGATAATCCTGAGCTTGTAGCAGCAAAGAAAATGAATTTGAAAATCTATGAACGGGCAGAATTTTTAGGGTTTTTGATGAAAGATTTTAAAAATGTAATAGCAATCGCAGGTACACATGGAAAAACAACTACAACTTCTATGATTGGTTATATACTGGAAAAAGCAAATTATAACCCTACAATTTTGGTAGGCGCATTTGTAAAACAACTTGGTGGAAATTTTGTGATTGGCTCTAAAGATTATCTCGTTGTTGAGGCATGTGAATATGTGGATAGTTTTTTAAAGTTCAACCCTACAATTGGAGTTATCTTAAACATCGATAATGACCACTTAGATTATTTCAAAAATGTAGATTCAATAAAAGAATCTTTTAAAAAGTTTGCAATGAAAATTCCCAGTTCAGGGTTTATTGTTGTAAACTGCGATGACAAAAATGTTAAAGATGTTATAAGCAAACTTCATACAAAAGTAATTTGTATATCTACAAAAGAAAAAGCTGACATTTTTGCCGATAATATTATTTGCAATGATGGATATTATGAATTTAATGTTAAAAATAATAACAATGAAGTTTTAGCTCATATAAAACTTAATATTCCTGGTTTTCACAATGTTTACAATGCACTTGCGGCATTTGCAGTTGCTTCAAAGTTAGGTGTGGAAGCTTTTATTATTGAACATGCTCTCTCTGAATTTTGTGGAGCTTCTCGTCGGCTTGAAAAGGTAGGAGAGTTCGATGGAATATATCTTTATGATGACTATGCTCATCATCCCACTGAAATTAAAGCAACACTTGCTACTCTCAAAAATATTTCTAAAGGAAAGGTTATTGCAATATTTCAGCCTCATACTTTTTCAAGACTTAAAACTCTTTTAAACGATTTTGCTGAAAGCTTGAAGTTAGCTGACAAGGTTATTGTAACAGATGTATATGCCGCACGTGAAAAAAATGTTTTTGGGATTACATCTGAAAAGCTTTATTTTAAACTGAAAGAAATTGGAGTTGACTGTGAGTATATAAGTAATTTTGAAGATATCGCCTGTTATGTAGTAAAAGAGGCTAAAAAAGGAGACATTGTTGCAACTATTGGCGCAGGTGACATAAACAAATGTATAGATGTCATTCTCAAAAAAGCGCCTATAAAATCGTAAAAAAATACTGCCTCATTTGGAACTTCATTTCTAAATGAGGCAGTTTACTTTCTCTATTTAACTATTAAAAGTTTTTGCCCAGGTACAATTTCTTCTTTATCTATCTGATTGAATTCTATGATTTTTTCTACTGTTGTTCTGTATTTTTTTGCTATTTTCCACAGAGTGTCATTTTTCTGGACAGTATAGATGTACACACTTGCAAGTCTCTCATCTTCTTTTTTTATCTCTTCTACAAACTCTAAATCAGATAAAATTTCTTTCGAGAGAGCTCTTTTTATCCACGCTTCAATCGCAAGATGAATTCTCAGTTCAATTTCAGATGTAGAAATGATTGAAAATGATATGTTTTCTATCTCAATATTTGCAAATGCCCTGTCGGTCTCTTCTACCCCTTCTATATCCAATTTAACATCAAAAGGAATTTGCGATGTTGTATTTTTTATGATATCCTGCTGGTCTTTTGAAAGATAAATCAAAAATATAACAGCTACACCTTTTATATTAACTTTATTCTTTTCTGGCTTTATAACATCTATCTCAATCCTTCCAGAAACTGAAAATACCTGTTCAGGTTCCGTAGGAAGAGTAATTATATCTTTTAAAAGATGTACATGTCGAACTTTCCCAACAAATTGTTCTATGCTGAGAATTTTTTTAGAATCTTTTATCTCATACGCTGTCGAATATGCATCAATAATGGGTTCAATAGTTTTTACATCATGGAATGCTATCTCAGCTTCAATGGTTATGTCATACTCTATCCTGCGAAGTTCGCCCACTTCATCAGTTTTTGGCATAACCTTGAAATTTTTGATATAAAACTTCACAGTCGGTTCAACATCATCAGGACTGTCTGGAAGTTCAGATTGGTGCTGGATTAACACCTCATGCTCAACCATCTCAATAGGATTTTGCCCAATATCTGGTGAATAGAGGGTCTTTAAGTCTACTTTTAAATCAAAAGTTATCTTTTTTCTGTCAAATTTGATGTTCCTGTCTGAAAGCCTTGCAAAACATCGTAATATTTCTCTGATCGAAGGTTTACCTTGAGATATCTCTAAAATCTCCCTTTTTGAAATCTCTTCTTTTATAGTATAAGGATTCGAAATTGAAATTTTTTCTTTTAAATACTTTATCGAACTTTCTTCAATATCGGCAAGATACTCAACAGTAGTTGGTGCTTTTACCAAAACAGTAATCTCTGCAATTGCCTTGGCAGAAAGTTTGCGAGGACTTAAAAGTGAACAAAATGTATAAATAAGATCATCTTTCACTTCGTACGCCATTGTAGGTCTAATCCCCAACATGTCAAAAGTTTTTGAAAACTCAGCTGAACTTGAAACAGAAGCAATTTTCTTCTGTGGATCAGTTGAGAGATAAATCACCTGAAATTCTATTTCGCCTTGAACAACTACCCTGTCATTTAAAATTTCAACATTGGTAATCAAAACTTTGCTGTCAGTTTGAAGCACCTTTAAAGCATCTGGTTTTATCTCTGGAAGCAAAATTTCGCCTTCAACAATTACTTTTTGTGAATCTGTACCATAAATATTCATGTATTCAATCTTTTCAAATCTCTTTTCCAATTCTAACTTGCCTCCGTTTAATGTTCTTTTACTATATAAATATATGCCAAGATGTCCCAAGAATATGTAAAATAAAAAAGAGCTTACTCTAAAATGTTTTAGAATAAGCTCTATTTGAGTAGTTGACAAATCAATATTTTCGATTATAATAGAAACATACAAGAAGTTTCAACAAAACTATAGAGTTTACATGACACCTACTTTTGTATTTGTCCTACAAAGAATAATTTCTACCGTATTTGTAATGAGATCAGAATAGGTGTATGTTACACACCTGAACTGTTTACATTCTCTGTCAACTGGAAACTTGACAACGAAGATGTTTGAATAAGTGTTTTCTAAAATACCTTCAACCTCAATCATCTTTTTTCGTCCTTTATTTGCGCGAATTAAAACCTTTTCGCCTTTTAGGGCTTCTATATCCTTTTTTAGCTGTTGAAGGTGAAGTTTATCAACCACCTTAACATCACTGCCCCTCTAAAAATATTTACTTTTCATATTGCATGAAAATTTCTCCATTTTACTACATTCAAAAACAATAATATTATATCACTATTCTTTTTTTTTGTAAATAGAGGGGGTAAATATTATAAAGACTTTTTAAAAAGTTGTCAAGAACCTAATTTCAGAGTTTTTGTCGAAAATAACGGTTTAAATACAACAAATTTATTGTTTTTTATTTCTTTTCTCATAAATAGAAGCATTTTTGATTTTTTTGATATATCTTTTAGCTTTTTTAATACTTTTTCTGCAAAACCTAAGCTACAAAAAATCCAAGGACAAACTATTTATGAGAAAGTTAAAATTTTGGAGAATGCACACTGGGAATGCAACACAGATATTGAAGCAGTCTTCACACTCATATTAAAATATTGCAATAAATAAAAATTTAGCACAAGAGGACTTGCCCCAAAAATTATATATTGTCTCAGACATGGAGTTTGACGAAGCCACAAGAGTTTCACCTGACGCACCACTTTTTGATGCGATAAGAGAAAGGTATAAAAATCATGGATATGAGTTGCCTACTTTGGTGTTCTGGAATGTCTCAAAAAATATTTGAAAACCTTATTAAAAATCAACTTCCAGATCCTGTAGAATTTATGCTTGAAGTATTGAACAATGAAAGATACTCTGTTATTCAAATATAACTTTTCGAGTTTTTACTTCTTGCTTCTAACTTTCCCATTGTCAAAACTCAAAATATGCCTTATAATAGATAAAGTGAAAAGGGAATAGTAGCGGAGAGATGGCCGAGTGGTCGAAGGCGCACGACTGGAAATCGTGTGTACCCCCAAAAGGGGTACCGAGGGTTCAAATCCCTCTCTCTCCGCCATTTTTATTGGGTTTTTAGGTGGTTTAAATTGGAATTAAAAAGGCAACTTTCCCTTCAAAAACCTTGCACCAGTAAACAATAATTTTTGTACGAGTTTATTTTTATTGTTAGACATCTTTCGTATCTTCTTCTTTGAAACAATTATTTTTTTGCTTCTATGTAAACCGTATTTTAATTTATAGTTTACTATTTGTAATTTATATGCTATCATTAAAATTAAACATTTTCGTTTGGAGATGATTTAGTTGCTGAATTTTTTTCAATCAGTTCAATTTGTTAAAGAAGTTGAAAAAATGATAGTTGAGTATGAGAGAGATATTAATTTCAATGAGGCAATTATACTTTATGAAATTGCAAAACATGATGCAGACCTGGTAAAAAACCTTGCCAATACTATAAAACAACATTATTTTGAAAACACAATTGAGCTTTGCTCTATTTTCCCTGCAAAGGTAGGACTTTGTTCTCAAGACTGCAAGTTTTGCTCCCAGTCTATCCATCACAGTTGTTCAATTGAGATAAAAGATCTTGCAACGCTTGATGAGGTAACAGAGTATCTTGAGAATGTAATATCTTTTCCAGCAAAAAGATTTTCCTTAGTCACAAGTGGTGAAAAGCTTAATGACTCAGAATTCGAAAAAATTTTAGACATCTATTCATATATCTCAAAGAATTATAACATTCTTTTGTGTGCATCGCTCGGCTTTCTTACTCAAGAAAGGGCAAAAAAGTTATTGAAAGCTGGGGTTGTAAAGTATCACAATAACTTAGAGACATCCAGCACATATTTTAAAAATATCTGCTCCACCCATACTCATCAGCAAAAGATTGAGACTTTAAAGATTGCAAAAGAGGCAGGTCTTGAAATCTGCAGTGGTGGAATAATTTCAATGGGCGAGGATATGATTGAGAGAATTAAGCTTGCATTTGAACTGAGAGAATTAAAGGTTGATTCTGTTCCAATCAACATATTAAACCCAATAAAAGGCACGCCTTTGGAAGATATGAAGATCATAGACCAAAACGAAATTTTTATCACCCTGGCACTATTTAGAATTATACTACCAAGGAAGACCATTCTTCTTGCAGGCGGGAAAGAAAATGCACTCGGAGATAAGGAAATAATGGCATATGAATGTGGAATAAATGGTTGTATGGTTGGAAATTATCTTACAACAAAGGGAATGGAAATAAGGGAAAAGATTGATATGCTGAAATTCTTGGACTTAATATTTTAAATTGAAAAATATTTAGCAAGAATATACTAAAGTTAGAAAGTAAAACTTTCTAAGCTTTAAGAGGTGAGAAATGGTGATAGTTTAAATAAAGTAAAAATCCCGAGTGATAATTCCAGCTCAAATTCTGAAGAAATTAGACTTGCGTGTAGGTGATTTATTACAAATAGAGGAGAAGGATGGTAGGATAATTTTAACGCCTGTAGTAACTATTGCGAAAGAGCAGGGGTGGTTTTACTCTGAGAAGTGGCAAAGAGAAGAAGCAACTGTAGAACAGGAAATCAAGGAAGGCAAACTCATGGTGGCTAATTCGTTGCAAGAGTTATTTGATGATTTGGGTTGAATGACGAATGAAGATTTATTACTCGCAACTTTTCAAAGAAAAAGTAAACAAATTGCCACCAGATGCAAAAAAGATACTAAAGAAAAAGTTAGAACTATTATTACAAAATTCATACCACCCTTTTTTGCAAACTAAAAAAATCCAAGGGACAAAAGATATATTTGAAACAGGCATTACGATGGGAATAAGACTGACATGGCAGTACAAAGAAGATGGAATAATTTTTAGAAATATTGTTGAACACGATAAAGCTTTGAAAAATACATAAACTTGCTTATTTATCTTCTCTATAAAAATAACTTCAATGTTGTTTTTATAGTTTCATTTGTTGTTGCAATCACAGTTATATATCAAAAATTTTTAATATATTGACAACTCCTAACTTTTCAATTAACATGTTTGATATAAAATTCATTGCATAAATACAATTGTCAATTTTCATTGCAAATATGCAATACAAAGTTTGAAAAATTGAATATTTGCGATAGGCACCTTTACCTATCAAGCAGGTGCTGCCATTTGGCGGCTTAATAGGGAAAGCGGTGAAAATCCGCTGCAGCCCCCGCTACTGTGAGCACTGACAAGCCCTCAATAAACTTTTGCCACTGGAAGGTTGGGTTCCTCTCCTGAAAAGTGGGGCTTGCCTTCTGGGAAGGCCAAAGAGGGTTTTGGATGAGGTGCGAGCCAGGAGACCTGCCTGTTTGAGATGCCTTGTACTGTCTTCGGTGGGAAGTACAGTCAAGGTGGTAAAGACCGGAGGGGTGTTTTGTTCTTTTTTAGCCCTTGTCATACATTGTTTTAAAAGCTTTTATTCTTTTTTAAAAAAGCATTTTAAAAGCAAAAGCTTTTTGAAAACGCTAGTAATGGGTCTTTACTGCCTTGACGCAATTTGTGCCTTTTTGACGGCAGTAAAGGCCCATTTTGTTTTGGGCATAAGAAAAAATTTTAGTTAGGAGGTTGAAAGTGTAAGATGATTTCAGTTGTTGGTTTTCCAAGAATAGGCCAGAATAGAGAACTTAAAAAATGGGTTGAGAGCTATCTTGACAAAAAGCTTTCAAAAGAAGAACTAATACAAAATTCAAAAGAGTTGAAAAAAACTCACTGGCAACTTCAAAAAGAGTATGGTGTTGACCTTATATCATCAAATGATTTTTCGTTTTATGACACTTTTTTAGACCATGCAATGCTTGTAGGATCAATACCTGAGGAATACAAGTCGGTTTTTTCAGACGACCTTGACCTATACTTTGCTCTTGCAAAAGGGTATCAAGACCAAAAAAACGACTTTAAAGCTTTGCCAATGAAAAAGTGGTTCTTTACAAACTATCATTATCTTGTACCTGAAATCACTGAAAAAACCAAATTTGAGCTTTCATCAACAAAACCTTTTGATGAATTTGCCGAAGCATTTTCGATAGGAATCAAGACAAAACCGGTGATAATCGGTGCTCTTACTTTTCTGAAGCTTTCCAAAAAATCGAATGTTGATATGTATGACAAATCTTTTTGGGAAAAGCTACTTGATGTATATATTCAAATACTAAGAAGGTTTGAAGAGTTGGGTTGCGAGTTTGTTCAGATAGATGAGCCAATACTTGTCACTGACTTGAGTACAAAAGATATAGAACTTTTTGAAAGTTTCTATCGCAATCTTCTTTCTCATAAAGGAAATCTAAAGGTACTTCTTCAAACCTATTTTGGAGATGTCAGAGACTGTTTTGAAAAGATAATCTCCCTTGATTTTGACGCAATTGGACTTGACTTTGTTGATGGAAAATTCAATTTAGATCTGATTAAAAAATTTGGTTTCCCACAGGAAAAGTTCTTGGTTGCTGGAGTTGTAAACGGCAGAAATGTGTTTAAAAACAACTACAAAAATACGCTTGAGCTTTTAAATATGCTCTCCTCCTTTGTTGACAAGAAAAACATTGTAATTTCAACATCATGTTCTTTGCTCTTTGTGCCATACTCTTTAAAGTTCGAAACAAATCTTGATAGCGAAAAAAAGAAGTTTTTAGCGTTTGCTGAAGAAAAATTAAAAGAACTGTCTGATCTAAAACTTTTATTCTCTCAAGAAAACTTTACTGCAAATAGTATGTATATTAAAAATGTTCAGCTTTTTGAAGAACTTGAGAAAAATAAGATTTCAGATATCAGCACAGCTGTAAATAATCTTACAGACGATGACTTTGAAAGAAAACCATGTTTTGAAGAAAGAATTAAGCTTCAAAAAGAGGTTTTAAAGCTTCCACAACTTTCGACAACAACAATTGGGTCATTCCCACAAACCCAAGATGTAAGGTCCGCTCGAAGCAAACTCAAAAAAGGTGAGATAACATTTGAAGAATATGAAAGCTTTATAAAATCCAAAATTGAAAGGGTAATAAAGCTTCAGGAAGAAATCGGGCTTGATGTGCTCGTCCATGGCGAATATGAGAGAAATGACATGGTAGAGTTTTTTGGTGAAAATTTAGAAGGGTTTTTAATTACTCAAAACGGCTGGGTTCAATCATACGGTACAAGATGCGTAAAACCACCAATAATATTCTCAGACATAAAGAGAAAAAGACCGATTACAGTTGAGTATATAAAATATGCACAGAGCCTAACAAAAAAACCTGTTAAGGGAATTTTGACAGGGCCTGTGACAATCCTTAACTGGTCGTTTGTGCGTGAAGACATACCATTAAAAAATGTTGCTTTCCAGCTTGCTCTTGCAATAAAAGAAGAGGTTTTAGAACTTGAAAAAGAAGGTGTAAAGATTATTCAGATTGACGAGGCAGCACTGATTGAAAAACTGCCGCTAAGACGATCTGAACAAAGTGAATATTTATCATGGGCAATAAAGGCATTTAAACTCACATGCTCAAAGGTAAAACCAGAAACTCAAATCCACACACATATGTGTTATAGCAACTTTGACGAGCTTTTAGACGAAATAGCAAAGATGGACGTTGATGTTATAACTTTTGAGGCAGCTAAATCTGATTTTACCTTGCTTGACAGCATAAACAAAAGCAGTTTAAAAGCTGAGGTAGGTCCTGGCGTGTTTGATGTTCACTCACCAAGGATTGTATCAAAGGAAGAGATGAAAAAGCTCATTTTAAAGATGATAGAAAAGGTTGGAAAAGACAGGCTGTGGGTAAACCCTGACTGCGGTCTTAAAACCAGAAAAGAAGAAGAAGTTTTACCAACATTGCAAAATATGGTTCTTGCAGCGTGGGAAGTTAGAAATAACTTATAAAATAAGTTCTCCTCCTCACATAAAAACAAAAGAAGGCTGGGAATGTGCTTTTTGCAAAAGTCCCAGCCTTCTTTTTATACTTTTCTGTACTTTTTCCTATACTGATTAGGCGTCATGTTGCAAAATTTTGCAAAACACTGTATAAAATAGTCTGTGTCGTTGTACCCAACTGCCTGTGAAATTTCGTATATTTTCATATTAGTGGACAACAAAAGCCTTTTTGCTTCTTCAACTCGTATCTTTTGCAAATAAGAGTTGAAATACATTCCGTAATGCTTTTTGAAAAGCTGACCCAAGTACACAGGATTCAGATAAAACTTTTGCGCAACAGATTTCAATGTCAGGTTCTTGTTATAGTTTTCCTTTATATACTTTTCAAGCTCGCTCATGATACCGTTAGATAGGCTTGTTTTCCAATGCCTAAACTTGTTCAGTACTCCTTCACAAAATTTTAGCATACTTTTTTCTATATCCTCAACGTTTGAAAATTCCAACTTCAAACTTGAAAAGTACTCTATTTCATCTTCTAAATTTAGACCCATCCTACTAAAATAAGAGCTTATAGATACCACTACAAAGCTCAAATACGTCCTCAAAAAGTCAAGCTGATACCTTTCTTTTTTAATATCCTCAATCATTTCTTTAATTATCTTTTGTAGGTTCTGGCTATTCTCTTCTTCAATAGCCAAAATGAGTTTTTTGTCATATTCTTTTAAGTACAAAAGCTCTTTTGAACTGGGCAGACTGCTACTATAAAATGCGATTCCTGTCTGATTGTAAAAAAGTGCAAAGTTCAAAGAGTATGCTGCTTCGTAAATAGCATCAAAAAATTGAGTCCATTTTGAAATCTTTCTTGAAAAAGCAAACACAATCTCTGTTGCAAAGTCAACAATATTTTTTATGCTCTGATATGCCTTTTTGATGTCCTCTTCAGATGTTGCAACTACGTAGTACTTGCCTTCAACCTCTGAAAACTCATACACAAGTCCTTCTCTTTTAAACTGCTCAAAACACTCCTTTATCCTTAACAACATATTTTCAATTCTCTCATCAAGATAGAGACTAAGCCAGTTCGACATTTCTTTAAAATAAACTATTCCAACATAAACTCCATTTTCTATATTAATATTGCTATTTTCTATCGTTTCTTCAAAACTTTTCTCAAGAGCAAGCAAGCTTTTACCTTCTTTAATTAACTCTCTCTTTTTGAGTTTTGACTTTATTTTCATGAGCGTGTCAACAAGCTCTTCTTCTTCAATGGGCTTTAATATGTAATTGACAACACCGTGCTGGATAGCTTTTTTTGCATATTCAAAATCTGCATAACCACTGATGATTATCACTTCAGGCGGATTTTTTATCTCCCTTTTAACCTTCTCGATAAGGTCAAGACCACTTAAAAGCGGAACCTTGATATCGCTGATGAGCACGTCAACCTGCATCTTTTCCATAAACTCAAAAGCAGAAAGACCATCTTCTGCCTCGCCCACTATCTCAAACCCGAGTTCTTTCCAGTCAATCAAGTTTTTTAGCCCTTCTCTCATAAATACCTCATCTTCAACTATCAACACTTTGTACAGCATCCTCAAATTCCCTCTTGTTAGGAATTTTTATCACAACTTTTAATCCCCCAAGCTCGCCTCTCAATACATCAAAGCTAAAATCTTTGTCATAAAACAGCTCAAGCCTTCTAAAAACATTTTTAAGTCCCACACTACTTGCCATATCAGACGAGACTCCTTTTATAGACCGCAAGAGTTCTGTTATCTTATCATCTTCTAAGCCTTTTCCGTTGTCTTCAACATGTATTGCTATCATATCACCTTCTTTGAAAACCTTGACCAAAACCTTCCCTTCACCCTTGCTATTTTCTATCCCATGAACACATGCGTTCTCAACAAGAGGTTGTATGGTCATCTTCGGTATCTTTGTTGACTTTACATCCTCCTCAACCTCAATCTCAAATTTTAGCTTTTCCCCGAACCTGTACTTTTGTATCTCTAGGTAGTCATAAATAGCCGAAATTTCCTCTTCAATGGTTATAAGGTCGTTCCCCCACCTTATGCTTCGTTTTAAAAGCTTTGCAAGAAGTTTTATGACTTTAGCTGTCTCAAACTCTTTTTTGAGCATACTTCTCATGCGGATTGTTTCTAATGTGTTAAAAAGAAAATGAGGGTTTATCTGGCTTTGTAGCGCATTTATCTCTGCTTGTTTTTTCTCCAGTGCCAGCTCTTTTTGTTTAAGTTTATATTTTATTTCCTTTTCAAGAAGCTCTTTTATCTTTTGTGCCATGATATTGAACTCTTCTATAACCTGGCCTATTTCATCTTTACCAGCTTCAATGTCGATACTTTCAAACTGCTGTTTTCTTGCCTTTTTTATGTGCCTTGCTAAAAGAGATAGCCTATTTATAACAGAATTTACTATTAAAAATAGTGCAAAAAATGCAAGTAAAAAACACAAAACTACAATTGCAAGATAATTTCTCTGATGTTCAAGCAGCCTTTTTGATATTTCGCTATTGTTGGTTGTCACAATGTATCTCCAGTTTTCAAAGTAAGGAAGCTCTGTTGATAGAAGCTTTTCAAACACGATTGTTTGATTTTTCTCTTCCTTCAAAAGGTCACTGAGTCTTCCAACCTGGTTGTAATACAAAAGGTCACTGAAATATACTGTGTCTTTATCATCTGCTATAAATATGTGACCATCTTTAAACGTGCTCAAAATACTGTTAAGATACACTCTGTTCAGATCAATTCTCAAAAATTTTTTAAATTTGCTATTTTGGTACTTCGGAACATACTGTTCATAAAAGTTAAGATTTAGCACAATAGAAACATACGGTTTTTCATTCTCAAGACCACTTAACACATAGAGGTTTTTGCCCTCTTTTTCTCCTTTTTGCAAAAACTTTTTATATTCATCTGTCAAAAACGCCAGCCCATCAGCATTTAATATAGTAGGATTGTTACAGTATATTGTTATTTGCGAAATTTGCGGATAGAGTATTCTTGCGTTTTGAAGTACGGGTTTTATGTTCTTTTCGTACGCATAATAGAATTCCTCAACAGACAAATACGGAGTATTTACAGTTTCAATAACTCTCGGGTCCGAATATATGGTATATGCAAGATTTATTGCAAGCTCAATAGCTTTCTTGAAATTTGAAATTGCCATATTTGACGCATTTTCAAGCTGGCTGTGGAGCTTATCATTTATATAAAAATCAATCTGCGAGATAAATTGGCTACTCAAAATCAAAAGGGGAATAAAAACAAATACAAAAAATATGGAAAATATCTTCTTAAACAGCGGAATATCATTTATAATCTTAATTACTTTGCGCATGAATCTTTCCATCTTCTTTTAAGCTAAGAGAATATTGATTTAATTATAACACAATCTTTTTTATTCTTTTATACTACCAATTGTAAGACCATGTATAAAGTATCTTTGCAAGAATGGATATACAAAAAGTATGGGCAGTGTTGCAACTATTGTCATGGTTGCACGGATAGCAGTTGGTGTCACAGTCCTGCCAGAAGATGTAAACGATGCTGAGAAGTCGGGGTTGGTTGATGCAGACTGAACAGACTGCAGTATCTTTTGAAGCTCAAACTGCAAAGTAGAAAGCTCTGGTTTCCCGGAGTTATACAGGAAGGTGTCAAACCATGCATTCCACTGACCAACCGCAACCCAGAGTGTAACAGTTGCCAAAACAGGAAGACAGAGAGGCATTATTATCTGGAACAGTATCCTGTATTCGCTTGCACCGTCAATCTTGGCTGACTCAATAAGACTTTGAGGAAGTCCGTCTATATAGCTTCTTATCACAATTATATTGAATGCGCTTACCATACCAGGCAAAATGTACACCCAAAACGTTCCAACAAGATGAAGATTTTTCATAAGAAGGTATGTGGGGATAAGACCGCCGCTAAAATACATTGTAAACACGATAACTCTGGAGATAAACTTTCTGAATATGTAATCCTTTCGACTAATCCCATATGCAACCATCAAACACGAAAGAACATTTGCAATACTTCCTACAACAGCTCTCAAAACTGATATTAGGGTTGCATGGTATATGTCAGGATTGCTGAGGATGACTTTATAGTTGTTGAGTGTGAATTTTCTTGGCCACAGATATATTCCACCCCTTATGGAATCAAGCGCATCGTTAAAAGAAATAGCAAGTATATTCCAAAAAGGATATAAAGTAGCTATCATCACGATTATCATGACTGTGTATACCACAATGTCAATGACCAAATCCTCTGTTGTTCTGTACTTTGCTGACGTTTGCACTTTCTAAAACACCCCTCAATAAAGTTTTTTAAAATACTCTTTCACCTTCACCAATCTTAGATGCAATTCTATTTGCAGTTGTAACAAGAATCAAGCTCACAACTGAGTTAAAAATACCAGCTGCTGTGGCATATGACCATCTACCACTACCAATACCATATCTTAAGATGTATGTCTCAAGGATATCCGAATAGTCTAACGTAGAAGGTCTTTGCAAAAGGTACATCTGTTCAAACCCAGCGTTCAAAATCCACCCTACGTTCATAATAAGAAGAATCTTTACTGTGGGTAGAATACCTGGCAAGGTTATGTACCATATTCTTTTCAGCCTGCCTGCACCATCTATACTTGCAGCTTCATAAAGCTGCGGGTCGATGTTTGTCATTGCAGCCAAGTATATAATTGCGTTCCAGCCCATCTCTTTCCAAACCTCTGTAATTGGTGCAATGAACCAGAAATATTGAGGTTCGCCCAAAAAGTTAATTGGTTCTTTTAGAATATGGAATTTGACAAGAAGGTCGTTTATTATCCCATAGTCAGGTGAAAGCACTGTGTATATAATATTTGCTGCAACAACCCATGAAACAAAGTGTGGAAGGTAGGAGATTGTCTGCACTGCCCTTTTAAATAGCATGTTTTTAATCTCATTTAGAAGTATTGCAAACGTAATGGATGACAAAAAGTTAAATATGAGTTTCAAACAGCTTATGACCAAAGTATTTCTAAGCGCCTGGAAAAAATAAACATCTGAAAATAGGTCCACAAAGTTTTTAAATCCAACCCATTCGGAATTTTGAAAACCAAGATAAGGTTTGTAGTCTTTGAAAGCTAATAACCAGCCCCACAGCGGAAAGTAGTTAAAAATTAGCACCATAATCAAAAAAGGAAATGTAAGAACAATTAGCTGGCGCTGGTTGTAGATTGTTGAAAAGAATCTTTTCTTAGATGACTGCATCTTCCT
The DNA here is from genome assembly GCF_017347585.1 of Caldicellulosiruptor diazotrophicus. Classification (NCBI taxonomy): domain Bacteria; kingdom Bacillati; phylum Bacillota; order Caldicellulosiruptorales; family Caldicellulosiruptoraceae; genus Caldicellulosiruptor; species Anaerocellum diazotrophicum. The sequence goes on along the minus strand of NZ_AP024480.1, from coordinate 309,199 downwards.
TTTCCTCCTTAAAAACTTGTAGCGACAATTAAATTAAATACTCACGGAACACCTGTTAAATTAGGTGTCCCGTGAGCTTTAAAATTGATAATTTCTAAAACACCAATTAGTTCCACTCTTTGAGTCTTCTTTGAATCTCTTTTTGTCTGAAATCAATTACCTTTTTGATAGGAATACTTTTCATCTTGTTAAGATATTCATTCCAGATTTTATCGTACTCACCCGGTTTTGCCATTATAGCTTTTGTGATGTATCTTCTTTGCAAGTCATCAGCCTGGTTTTGGATTGCCTGCAGGTCGTCTGGAAGCTTGATATCCCAACCATATCCATACGGTGAGTTCCATGTTGGTGAGAACAAGTCTTTGAACGACTTAATCTTATAAGCTTTCAAAACTTCCTTTTCATATGGTTTATACCTCTGCTCTAATGCCTGGTCTGAGTAGTCCCAAGAAATCTTTCCGCTCTTGTCTGAATATGTCCAGTCAAACGGTGGTCTTGGGAATGCAAACCAGATATTTCCGCCAATGCCCTGTTTCTTTCTGTAATCTGGGTTCATGTAATTTTGAATTTGTTTTGCATCTTTATACATCTTACCATCCTTTACGTAGTAGTCCTGGCCTTGGATACCCCAGTTAATGAGTTTTAAGATATCTTCGCCAGCCATTCTGTCCAAGAACTTGAAGGCTGCAACCGGGTCCTTGCACTTCTTTGTAATTGATATTCCGGCACCTGTTCCCATTGTAACCACGTTGTATCTATCTCTCTTTACACCCTTTTTCAAAACTGGCATTGCAATAGGAATTCTGTCGTAAAGTCCTTGTTTTTCGAGAGAGTCTATTGCAGACTGTATCTGCCATCTTTCATCATAAAAACCAACAACCCTGCCCGACGAAATTTTTGCTAAGTATTGGTCATAGTTTTGTGAAAACATCTCTTTGTCAAGAAGACCTTCGTTCCACATCTGGTTGAGTATCTTGTAATATGTCTTTGCATATGACATTGTATAGCTGTCTTTTACAACACCTGTCTTTTCATCGATAAGCCAGCCGCCATCGTTTGGATAGCCTTCAAGCCTGAGTGGCTGCTGCATCAGTACATAGATTCTCCAGCTGTCAGTCAGCGCTGTAAAACCTATCGTTGGTTTTCCATTGTATGTTGGATGTTTTTTGACAGCGTCCTTTACGATCTTGAAATATGTGTCAATATCTCTTACAACTGGCCATTTATTCTCTTTCAGAATGTATATAGGCAGCCAAAAACCAGCAAATGAATACAGTGGGTCAGATTCCTCTCTGAAAGGTGTAAGGTAGTAAATGTGCCCATCTTTTGGATATTTGAGTTTTTTAAGAGCTTTTGAGTCATACCATTTCTTGATGTTCTTGCCATACTTAGCAATGTAATTATCCATCGGAACTAAAGCTCCTGCTTCAATAAACTTATTTATAACGTTGTGCGCATTGATTAAGTCCGGCAAGTCACCACTTGCAAGCATGATACCTGCCTTTGTTTCCTCATCACTGCCGACGATAAACTCAAATTGGAGTCTTACACCTGTTAGTTGTTCAACCTTTTTACCAATTGGTGTCTTCCACACATCAACCGGCTCTGCATTCGAATCACCCCAATAAATCTTAAAAACTATTGGGGGTTTGGACGCTGCTACTGCCTTTGTTGGAGTACTTAAAAATCCAGGAACAATGATGGTTATCAAAAAGGCAATAGCAACCAATAAAGTAACTTTTCTTTTAAACATAATCAATCCTCCTTTTTAGAATGTAATTTTTGTATAGAAAAACTGCAAAACAACTACATGTTCATTATAAGATTTGTGGTGCATATTTAACAACCCGAGAAACTTAATATTTTATACCGCAGATTTTAGATTTTACTTTACCAGTAAACAAAGCAATTTCAAACTTGAAAAAAATTACAAAATCAAAAAGGTCAGCAGTTTTGCTCTACTGCCGACCTTTATTTTATATTTTTTATCTATCAATATTTTTATTATTCCTGGCTCTCTTTTTTGAGAAGTTCAATTATATCCTGAACATAAGCAAAAGCAAGGTTTACAACAGTATCAGCACCACCATAATAAATTGCAAGCCTACCCGTGCTGGCGTCGCAAAGTGTCGCGCATGGGAATGCAACGTTTGGAACATCGCCAACACATTCATAATACTCTTGTGGTGAAAGAAGATAAGATTTTGACCTTGCCTTTACAACCCATGGTTTTTCCAAATCCAAAAGCGCTGCACCAAAGCTGTATACATATCCATTACATGAAAGAAGTACGCCATGATAAATTAGCAGCCATCCTTCGCTTGTTTCAATTGGTGTTGGCCCTGCCCCTATTTTGAGCGACTGCCAAGGTGTGTAGCCTGCTGACATTACATGTCTGTGGCAGCCCCAGTGAATCATATCAGGGCTTTCGCTGTAGAATATGTCACCAAATGGTGTGTGCCCCGTATCTGATGGGCGGGATAGCATAGCGTATTTGCCATTTATTTTCCTCGGGAAAAGCACACCGTTTCTGTTGTATGGCAAAAACGCATTTTCAATCTGATAGAACTTTTCAAAGTCGAATGTATAGCCAACACCAATTGTCGGACCATGATAGCCATTGCACCATGTGATATAGAATCTATCTTCTATGAAAGTTACTCGTGGGTCATATTTGTACTCACTTACAAGCGGGTCTCTTGTCTGCTGGATGAAGTTGATTGGTTCATCATCAATCTCCCAGTTGTAACCATCCTTGCTAAACCCACGTCTGATGTTCATTCTTCTCGCTTTATCATCCACCCTGAAAACTCCTGCAAAACCATCTTTGAATGGAACAACCGCACTGTTGAAAATGCTGTTTGCATCTTTTGCCTGATTTCTCTTGATAATTGGGTTGTGTTTAGACCTCCATACAATGTCCTTGCAGTCTTTAGGTCTTTCTTCCCAAGGCATGTTTGGAAGTGATTGCCCTATTATTTTGATATCCATTAGTTCTTTCCTCCTCCATATTTTTTGATTTATGCGAATTTAAAATGTTATCCGACCATTTTGAAAAAGTATTATTTCAAAGCCTTGACAGACTCTCTTATAATAATCTTGCCTTTTATGAGCATTTTGCCATAATGCTTTTCTCCCTGCTTTATCTTTTCAACCATCATCTTGGCTGTTCTTCTACCCATCTCTTCCAAATTCACACGGACGGTGGTAATTTTGGGCTGTGAAAGCACTGCATGAAGGCTATCATCAAACCCCACCACTGAAACATCATCCGGCACCTTATATCCTCTTGATTTGAGCTTTTCTATTGTAAGATAAGCAGTCTTGTCACAGTTGCAAACAAATGCCGTTGGAAGGTTTTTGGGCAATATAATATCTATGAAATTGTTGTTGTCATCCCTGTCTTTTATTATCCAATCCTTGTTGAGATCTATCTTGTTCTCCAAAAGCGCCTTGTAAAAGCCCAGAAACCTGTCTTGAATGCTGCTTGTTGCGTAGATGTTTCCTACAAACCCAATCTGGGTGTGACCCTGCTCTATTAGCATGTTGGTTATCTCGTATGTTGCGTAAAAGTTGTCTGTAATTACACAGTCAACGTTAAACTTGTCACAGTAAAAGTCTAAAAACACTGTCGGGTAATTATAACTTAAAATCTTTTGAATGTAGTCAAGACTCATCTGACCCAAAATAACAACACCGTCTACCTTCTGTTCTAAAAGCGCGTTAGGTACAGAAAGATCATTTTCGTCTGACTGGCTTATAATGTTGAAGGTTGTTGTAAAGCCAAGTTTTTCTAAACTGTTTGAAAGATGTTTGTAAAGGTCTATGTAGAAATAGTCGTCTTTGCCATAATACTTTTCTGACGATATCACACCGATAGAATACGTAAGGTTTTCTCTCAGCATCCTTCCTTTTGCGTTGTAGATATAACCCATCTCCTGGGCAGTCTTTATAATTTTCTCTTTCAGGGATGAACTAATATCAGGACTGTCCTTGAGCGCCTTTGACACTGTTACCTTAGAAACACCAAGCTTTTCGGCAATATCTTTCATAGTAACTCTCTTGTTCATTGTACTTTTTTCCCCTTCAAATAAGGCTTCACAAACCTTTTCTTTTTTACTTACTATTATACTTTATTTCTCTGTAACTTTACAGGGTCAGGCTCGAAACTTTTAGTAAACCCTTTTTATTATCTCCAAACACATTCTGCCATTATGATACGGGCACTTCCATGGCTCAACAATTGGCATTTTAGCTGCTTTTAAATTCTCATCTACCATCCACAGCCACTCAGAGTTCTTTCTTCTGTCAACAAGATGATTTTTTATGAACTCCCATGTCTTGACGGCTGCATCTAAATATTTTTCCTCTTTTGTCTTTTGATATGCATTAAAAAATCCAACAACTGTCTCTGCCTCAACCCACCAGATTTTGTTTCTATCAACCCTGTCTTCTACCTTCTCGTTTATGAGACTTTGACCATCAAAGGCTTCTTTTAAAGTCACTTGTGCAACCTCTAATGTGATCTTTTCAACCTCTTCTTTTAACTTTTTATCCTTCAGATACTTGGCAGCTTCGTCTAAAAGCCAACTTGCTTCAATGTCATGTCCATATGATACTGCTTTTATAAGTTCGTTCCAGTTGTCATCGCAAAATACCTTGAAGTGACCTGTTCCTTTTTTGTAAATCTTGTCAACAAAGAGTCTAACTATCCTCTCAAGCGCCTCATACACATCATCAAGTTTTAAAATCCTGTAGAGGTTTGTATAGCTCTCCAGTACATGAAGATGCGTGTTCATTGTTTTTGAGGCAATTAGTCCATTTTCGCTCAAAAACCTGTTTTCTTTTTCTTGCCAGTTTCTATCAAACTGCTCTGTATATCCATTTTTACTTTTGCATTTTGTCTCCAAAATCTCAAAAAGCCTCTTTGCCAAACGAAGAGCTTCTTTATCGCCAGATGCTTCATAATACTCCGAAAGTCCGTATATGCCAAAAGCCTGAACATAAACATGTTTTGTTACATCAACGGGCACACCTTTGTGGGATACATTCCAGAAAAGTCCTTCATACTCTTTGTCCCAAAACTTGTTTTTTAAAAATTCAAACGCATGAAAAGCCAGCTCTTTGTATTTTTCACTTTTCAGCACATTGTAACATGCTGAGAAAAACCACAATATCCTCGAGTTCAAAATACAACCTTTTTGAGCTTTCTTATTAATATTGAGATTAAAATCCATATATCCATAGTAGCCACCAAATTCGTCATCCTTTAAACCTTGCCAAAATGGTATTATCTTTTCATCAAGATGACTTTTTATATCTTCTTTAAACCTGTTAATATCCATTTTCTACCAACCTTCTTAAATGTTATGCAAATGTGTTACTTAATCGTTCACTTTATATTTCTATATTAATTGTTTTTTTATATTCTGTCAATTGTTTTTTAAAAAGGGCTTATCCTAAATTGTAGCCGGATAAGCCCTTGAAAAAGTCTTATTTATATTTTTAAAGTCCTACTTGAAAAGAAAAACCAAAACTGTTTTGAGAAGTTCCTGAAAATTATTATCCAAAAGCCCATCTTCTCTGTGAGCAGGAGTTAATGCAACTACTTTGCCCTTGCCAAAATTGTGCCACCATCCTGCAATTGAACTGCCGTCTTCTGATTCAGAGTAAAGATAGATATTGGTATTCTCTTCGTCGCAAAAAACAAAATAGTGTTCATCCATAATTTCAAAATCAAACTCTTTGTTCTCAAGAGTAGCTTTATGGGAAGAGTGATATCTTACAGGTTTGTGCTTATCTGGATGAAACTTAAAATACCCTCTCACAAGTTTGCAAAACTCTCCTTCTTCAGGATATGAGGCAAGTCCCGAGTGCCATACAAAAAGCCTTCCACCGCCTTCAACATACTCTTTTATTCTCTTTGCCAACTGCTCTGTCATCCAGCACTTTATAATTTCATCCTGTGGATTTATCCTGTTCTCTGCAGAGATTACAATTGCATCTGGATTTTGAGAAAGAAACTCCTCAAAGTTTTCAATAGATGTATCTATTATCTCGCAATTACCTAAAGCAGCATTTGTGGTTTGCTTTAAGGCTTTGAGTAGGTTGTCATGGCTGTGGTAAAAATCTCCAACCAAAGCTAAGATTCTTTTCATATTCTAGCTCCCCACTTCCCTAAAATATTTTAAAAGTTCTCCAAAAGTTCTAAGATGAATTTAAGTTTATTGGTACTTTCCATGTAAGCATATCTTCCACCTGTGTAATCCCCTTTTTGAACAACCCCAATTCCTTCTTTTTTAAGATTTTCAATTTTTTCATCCATGTTCTTTACAAATACACCTATATGGTGAATACCCTCACCATGAGTTTCTAAAAATTCTCTCCAAGTAGATGGATTCTCATCTGGTTCAATTAGCTCAATTTCTATGTTCTTGAAATTCCTGAAAAATGCAAGTTTTGCTCTGGCATTTGTAGGCTTTCCTCTATACTCTGTGTGTGTTTTTTCGTACCCTTCAGTTTCGATAATCTGTGGAACCTCAACTCCAAAAAACTGCGCAAAGTCTTTTGCCGTCTTTTCAATGTCCCTAACAATTATTCCTATCTGAACAACAACATCTGTTCCCAAAATCTCGTTTGCCACCTTTTATGCCTCCTTTGAAATTGTTTACATGACAATATTATATATCACTTTGTTAAGTTATGGGTATCCAAATTTTTGCTTTATTTTTGCACATTTTTGATAAAATAATACTTTATATTTTGTAAATTTAAAGTGTTTATAGTTGATTGAAATACCTTCTTAAAAGAGGTAAAATAATCTTGTAGGCAGACTATGTAAGTTTAAATAAAACATAGAAAGGTCAAAATCTTTAATATACAATATAAAGGAAAGTAGGAATGAAAAATGGAGATAACAAATGTAGCAAAAAAAGTTATTCAAAATATATCAAAAGTAATTGTTGGAAAAGAGGCTCAAATTGAGCTTGTAATAACATCTCTTTTCGCTGGCGGTCATGTTCTTTTAGAGGACGTCCCTGGCACAGGAAAAACAATGCTATCAAAGGCTCTTGCAAAATCCATAGATTGCAGTTTTAAAAGAATTCAGTTCACGCCAGATCTTCTGCCATCTGACCTCACAGGTATATACTACTTCAACATGAAAACACAAGAGTTTGAGTTCAGACCAGGTCCAATTTTCACAAATATACTTTTGGCTGATGAAATAAACAGGGCAACCCCGAGAACACAGTCAAGTCTTCTTGAATGCATGGAAGAAAGACAGGTGACAATTGATGGTATCACACACAAGTTAGAAGACCCATTTTTTGTTATTGCTACTCAAAACCCCATTGAAATTCAAGGAACATATCCTCTCCCTGAGGCACAGCTTGACAGGTTCTTGATAAAGCTCAGTTTAGGATACACAAACAAAGAAGAGACTATCCAGATGCTCACAAGGTTCAAAGAAAAAAATCCTCTCGATAGTATAGAACCTGTAGTAGCAAGGGATGAGGTAATAAAGATTCAAGAAGAGATAAAAGAGGTGTATGTAAACGAAGATATTCTATCTTATATATACGAAATTTGTCAAAGCACAAGAGAACACGAAATGGTTCAGCTTCCTGCAAGCAACAGAAGCTTTATTGCTCTTATGCGTGCATCTCAAAGCCTTGCAGCTGTCCGAGGCTACGATTTTGTTCTTCCTGATTTTGTTAAGTACTTAGCTCCTTTTGTCCTCAGCCATAGGATTCTACTCAAAAATCAATATATAATCAAAAATGCAAAGTCGTCAGATGTGATAAACGAGATACTTGAAAAGGTACCAGTGCCAAGTGAGAATTTCGCTTTTTGAAAGGACTTTAGAAATAAAAAATGTAAAGCTTTATTTTTAAGATTAGCTTTTTAAATTAGAAAACCAACTCAAAAAAGTATCTTTTACTTAAAAGTATTTTTGACACCTGCAGAAATTTTCGCGTTTTGAGCTGAAATCTTTTTTATGATAGGTATTGTTAAACAATTAACATTCGAACACAAAAATAAAAAATCCGGCAGCCACCTACTTTCCCGTGCCGTCTCCAGCACAGTATCATCGGCGCTCACGAGGCTTAACTTCCGTGTTCGGAATGGGAACGGGTGTTTCCCTCGCTCTTTCGCCACCGGATTTGTTATCAATATTCATTTTTTCAAAAGCTTTTTAAGCAGCCTCGCAAGTGAATAGGAGGAAAGCTCTCTTGGTCAAGCTCCTCGGGCCATTAGTACCGCCTTGCTCAACGCCTTGCGGCGCTTACACATGCGGCCTATCTACCTGGTAGTCTTCCAGGACCCTTACCACCACTTACGGTGTGGGGTATCTCATCTTGGGGTGGGCTTCACGCTTAGATGCTTTCAGCGTTTATCCCATCCGGACTTGGCTTCCCAGCCGTGCCCCTGGCGGGACAACTGGTAAACCAGCGGTCCGTCCAACCCGGTCCTCTCGTACTAGGGTCAGCTCCCCTCAAATACCCTGCGCCCGCGGCGGATAAGGACCGAACTGTCTCACGACGTTCTGAACCCAGCTCACGTACCGCTTTAATGGGCGAACAGCCCAACCCTTGGGACCTACTTCAGCCCCAGGATGCGATGAGCCGACATCGAGGTGCCAAACCTCCCCGTCGATGTGGACTCTCGGGGGAGATCAGCCTGTTATCCCCGGGGTAACTTTTATCCGTTGAGCGACGGCTCTCCCACTTGAAACCGCCGGATCACTAAGCCCGACTTTCGTCCCTGCTCGAGGTGTCCCTCTCACAGTCAAGCCACCTTACCGCCTTTGCACTCTTACCGCACGATTTCCATCCGTGCTGAGGTGACCTTTGGGCGCCTCCGTTACCTTTTAGGAGGCGACCGCCCCAGTCAAACTGCCCACCTGACAGTGTCCCATCACTCGGTTCAGAGTGTCTGGTTAGTGCCCCAGTGCACCCAGAGTGGTATCCCACCGTCGGCTCCATGGATGCTGGCGCACCCACTTCTCTGCCTCCCACCTATCCTGTACAGGGCACACCAAAACACAGTGCCAGGCTGCAGTAAAGCTCCACGGGGTCTTTCTGTCCAACCGCGGGTAACCAGCGTCTTCACTGGTACCACAATTTCGCCGGGCACACCGCCAAGACAGCGCCCAAGTCGTTACGCCATTCGTGCGGGTCGGAACTTACCCGACAAG